>NZ_JAFEXF010000227.1 GCF_016905445.1 Streptomyces sp. G44 | reverse complement strand
GGGAGGGGCGGGGGGGGGGGGGGGGGGGGGGGGGGGGGGGGGGGGGAGGGGGGTGGGGGGGGGGGGGGGGGGCCGCGGGGGGGGGGGGGGGGGGGGGGGGGTGATGGAAGGGTTTGGCTCGCCGTCACGTACGTCACTGCTGTCGCTCACGTCACTGCTGTCGCTCGCGTCACTGCCGCTCACGTCGCTCACGTCGCTCACGTCGCTCACATCGCTCACATCGCTCACGAGCGGAACCGTGCTGTCTGGGGGCTCGGTTTCGCCCTCAGCGGTGCCCTGGTCCGTGGGGGTGGTGATGGGTGGCGTCCGTGCCTCCGATGGCCTCCAGTGGTCCGATGAGCCCGAGGGCCCCGCATCGCCCACCTCGTCGGCGAGTTGATGGACGAGGATGCCGTGCCGGTACGCGACCTCCCCTACGTCGGCGCAGTTACTGCCGTAGACGGACAGCCTGTTGCCGCCTTCTGTGACCACTTCGATGGAGCGCCGACTCGCGCGCGCCTCTTTGGTGAGGAGCGCTCCGAGGCGAGCCGCGTGAGGGCTCAGAACGGCGACCCGGGGGCGGAGCCTGGTCCGCGCGAAGTCAGCGGCTTCCTGGTCCGCGACGAGCCGCCCCGCCTCCAGCGTGATGACCCGGTCAGCAGTTCGGGCCGCTTCCTTGGGGTCGCCCGTGGCGAACAGGACCGTGCCGCCTTGGCGCGCGTGGGCGCGCAGGATTCCGTGCAGCCAGGCTCCTTCCCGGGCCGAGAGCCCCTCGGCCGGGCTGTCCAGGACAAGCGTGTGCGGATCGGCGAGCAGCGCGCAACCCAGCCCCAGACGGCGGTCCATGCCGCGCGAAAGGGTTCCGAGGCGCTGATCCCGGAGACCCACGAGGCCTACGACCTCGAGTACGTCGTCGGCGCGCTGGGCGGGCACTCCAGCCGCCGCGCACAGCATGCGCAGGTGCCCACGGACCGTACGCGCCGGATGTCCTGGGACATCGCCCAGGAGGACGCCCACCTCACGCGACGGATGGGCGACGTGGTGCAGGGGGCGGCCTCTGAAGTACGTGATGCCACGGCCTTGTTGGAGCTCCAGCATCAGCCGCAGCACGGTGGTCTTCCCGGCGCCCTCGGCGCCGAGCAACGCCGTGACACGGCCGGTACGCGCCTCGAAGGACACATCGTCGACGGCGGGCGGGAGCTCCTCGCGGGGGTTGCTGGTCAGTCCGATGGCCTGGATCATCGCTTCTCTCGCAGGATGGGCGACCGCTCGGCGGCCAAGGCCCGTCCGCCGGATCGGGGACGGACGAGCCCCGTGAGTACAAAAGCAAGATAACGCTATATGTCCGTCTTTTCGGGCAGGAGCCGAACCGCTGGTGTCCTCCGAAGGCGGTCAGCAGCCCAGAAAACGGCTGGAGCGTCAGCGGCTCAGAGCCAGGCGGTGGAGCGCAGCGACCGAAAGGGGTACAGGAGAGAGAGCGGCAGGCGAGGGGCAGGGGGCGGGGGCGAGGGCGAATGCAGGGCGCATTCGGGCTGCGGGGCCGCGTGCCCCGCCCGGGAGAGGTCAGACCTCCGGACGCAGCATCGGCGGGTTGAGGAGCGTCGCGCCTCCCGCACGGAAGAGCTGCGCGGGTCGGCCTCCCTGCCGGGTCGTGGTGCCGCCCGTGGGCACGAGAAAGCCCGGGGTTCCGGTCACCTTGCGATGGAAGTTGCGCGGGTCGAGGACGACGCCCCAGACCGCCTCGTACACACGTCTCAACTCCCCGACCGTGAATTCCGGCGGGCAGAAGGCCGTGGCCAGTGACGAATACTCAATCTTGGAACGGGCGCGCTCGACGCCGTCCGCCAGGATCTGCGCGTGATCGAAGGCGAGCGGCGCGGCCGGTTCGCCGTCGCGGCCGAAGCTCGCCTGGTTGAGCAGGGTCTCCACCGGCGCCCAGCGCGCACTGTGCGCATCGCCACCCGCTCGGGGTGCCGGCAGGTCGGGCGCGAGCGCGAGGTGGGCGACGCTGACCACGCGCATCCGTGGATCACGCTCGGGGTCGCCATATGTGGCGAGCTGTTCGAGATGCGCTCCGTTGTCCTGCGCGGGAGCGTCGGGCTCGTGGACGCACAGGCCTGTCTCCTCGACGAGTTCACGCGCCGCCGCGGCCGAGAGGTCCTCGTCCGGACGTACGAATCCTCCGGGGAGCGCCCAACGCCCCTGGAACGGCTGTTCGCCACGCCGCACGGCCAGCGCGCAGAGTGCGTGACGGCGCACGGTCAGCACGACCAGGTCGACGGTGACGGCGAAGGGCGGGAAGGCCGACGGGTCGTAGGGGGGCATGCGGCGATCATAGTCGTCTGCCTGACGATAAACACCTCCTTCGCTGACGCTTCCAGAGTTACGGGCCACTGCCGAAGCCGGAGGTGAGGCCGTGCACGCGGACGTACGACTCGGTACATGCTCACCCGTCGGCAACGTCCTGGGCAGGGGCGCAGGCCCCAACCAGGTCCGATAGCGGCAATGTTCCAGGATTCTTCTGGGCCACTCTCGACCGCTCCCGGCCACTCCGTGACGTTCCGGTCCCCTGCGCCATGTGGTCACACTCCCAACTGCAACCCATCAGCCGCCTCCTCGACCATGGCGAGGCCCAGCCGGCTCACCCGTACGGAGAACGGGGCGCCCGCGACGCTCAGCCCGGTCAGTCCGAGCTCGCCCAGTGGGGCGCTGCGGACCGGGCTCAACGTCACGGTTCCCGCCGGCGCGTCGGGGTGGATCCCGGCGAGCGCCGCAAGGACATGGATCCCAGCGGCAGCAGCGGTCGCCGCCGGGCGGCAGGCAGCCGGGTGCGGCAGCGGGACCGCGCCCTCCGTGCGCTGCTCCCCCGCGTACATCTCGGGCAGCCGATGGTCGAAGCACGCCGCCGCGGACAACATGCCTCGCAACAGCGAACTCGCCTCCTTGTCGTGACCCGCCGCCACCAGGCCCGTGACGGCGACCGCTGTTTCCTGTACGCGGACCGCTCCGCCTCGGTGCCCGAACGGGTTGTACCCGGCCTCCTTGGACCCGAGGCTGCGCAATCCCCAGCCGGAGTCCATGGCGGGCCCGCCCAACAGCCGGGCGAGTTGTTCGGTCTGGATCTTGTTGAGCAGGCCTGGGGCCAGTTCGCCCGAGCCGAGCAGACCGGTGTCCAGCAGGTGGGCTGCTCCCCCGGTGAGATGTGGGAGAAGGCGGCCATCGGGCAGGCGAGCCGAAGCCGGGCGGCCACCGGTACGGTCCGCCACCCAGAATTCCTCCCGAAACGTCGACCGCATCCGCTGGGCCCACTGGCGCAGTCCCGCGGCACCCTCTATGCCGTACGCGTCGAGCAAGTCGGCACCGAGCAGTGCGGCCCTATGCGCATGCGCCTGGGTCTCACAGCGCACCAGCCCGCTGCGGTGTCCGTCCGGCAGGAACACACCGTCACCGATCGCGTCACGCAGCCACCGCAGGCACCTCTCCGCTGCGGGCAGCAGTTCCTCCACCTCCGGACCGGGCAGCCCCCACCGGCGCGCCTCGGCCAGGAGCACCGGGAAGAGCAGCGTCGCCTCGGTGCCGGCGCAGCCGGGCGGCAGATGTGGCCCCGCGTCCCTCAGCGGCCCCGGGATCATGCCCGACCGCGGCCCTGACCCCGTGAGCTGGCTGCGGGCGAGGGTACGCATCGTTCCGGCGGCGAGCCGCGTGCCCAGCGGCAGTGCCATGCGGGCGGCTGCCAGGGCCTCGGCAGGCGCCAGTCCGCAGCGCCAAGGCGCACCCGCAGCAAGGTAGATGTCTGCGGAGTGCTCGGGGTCCCGCAGGAGCAGCGCCCGCAGGTCCTCGACGGACCGGGCCAGCAGTGGCAGCACTCTCGGGTCATCACCGACCGCCGCTGCCGGGGCGACGGCACGCATCGCACCGTGCCCTGCCGCGCGGATCGGTCCCGCCGCATCAGGCCTCACCCGCAGCTCAACGGTGCGGGAGGCACCCGGTGGCAGATCCACCTCCCAGCGCAGCAACCCCGCCGAAGCCAGAGCGTCCGCGGGTGCCGGATTGGCCGTGACCAGGCAGTGGGCTCCGGCGGACGACCATCGCATGCCGGAGTCGTGCACACTGGCGGGCGCTTCGGGGCCGGATCTGCCGGACGCGACGCGGCCCAGCTCCGCGAGATCCGTACCGAGGGAGACCTCAAGAGGCAGCCGCAGGGGGCGCGCGGCCGAGCTGTGCAGCGTGATCCGTTCCGTACCGTCGGCGCGCCGGATCCGCTCGACGACGAGCTCCGGGTCGGGACCGGCGCCGGTCGACAGGCACAGTGTCGCCACGAAGCGAGCGCTGTCCGCCGACAGCATGCGGGCCTGCACCGCGACCGGCTCGCGCCCTGCCACACGCACCTGGCAGCGGGACAGAATCCGTCGTCCCGCGCGGTAGAACCCCTCCAACCCATGACCGGTCAATTGCCCTTGGCCCGTCGAGATCGCGAAGGCGGGGAGAGCGACGCAGATCAAGGCCGCGTGCGCGGGCGGAAGCTCTGCGGGCCGGATCGGCGGTTGAGCCGGTGTTCCGGACGGTTGCGGCGAGGGGGCCCGGAACACAGGGCCCGGCATGGCCCGTTGCGGACCCTCTCTGTCGAATGCGGAAGACGGAGCGGAAAGAGACATGGGGCGGCTTCTTCGGCGTTGTCTGCGCTACGGAAGGTCGGCGGCGGTACGGCCATGCGACCCGGTCGTGGATACCGCCACTCAGGTGAACGGACCCGGCCCGCCGCAAGTCACGCCTCCACGGCAGGAACCCGACCACATGGAGCCAACTTCGTATGGACGCCAGTCCTGAACGCAGCCGCGCCACCCATGGACGCCGCCCCACGGAGGCCGGCGACACGTCGCGGCCGCTGACCCACCGACGCACAGGCGTGCTCATCGACCGTTCCTCGCGCCACGCCTGAGCGTGCGCCGCCGGTTCAGGGGGCCCGTACCCGGGCCTTCCGAAGTGCGAGAACCCGTGGGGCCGCCTGGGGTGCGGGGGCCTCCCGGGCCACTTGCGCGGCGAGAGGTGTCAGAGGTGCCCGGGCCCCCGCTTCCGGGTGAGCGGGGCAGGCGACGCCTGCGCCGCCGGTGCGCGATCTCGTGTGCGGTCGAGGCCCTGTCGACGAACCGCTGGCGGGTTGGCGGAAGTGCGGTTGCGTCATCCGGCGAAACGGAGACCTCGTCCCCGCCGAAGCCGTCGTGGTCACCGTGACCATCGTGGTCGTCACGGTCATCGCGCCTCCTGCGGAGACAGCGACGAATCGGTTCCGGATCCATGTCTTCGTTGCACGCGCGGTTCAGGAGCAGAGCGAACATGTACTCGGAGTCGGCGCGCAAAGCCATGCCCAGGGCTTCCTGGCCTTCCGCCAGGTCTCCGAGGGACCAGGCGACCCAGCCGGCGAGGGACAGCGGTGCCGCGGCATGCTCCGCGTACGCACCCACGCAGCGACGGGACAGTGCCCTCCAGAGACGCAGGGCGAAAGGCGCCTCATCGCCTTCCATCCACTCCGCCGCGCGGTCGCGCGTATCCCGGACCTGGAGGCCGAGGATCAAGGCAGCCGCCTCGTCGTGCGCGATCAGTTCGTCGTCCCTGTTGTCGGCCTCGAGCGTGCCGTGTACGGGCGGCGCGTCGGCCAGCCGCGCCATGATGTGATGCGCCAGATCGAGCGTCTCGGCAGCGGTGACGGACGCCCCTTCACCCAGCATCCTCGGAATGAGCGCGAGGCCGGCGGCGTCCAACGCCCGTTCCTGTTCGGTCGCCGCAGCGGTTTCCCAAGGGGTGAGGCGCGCCCTGATCTCACTCTGGGTGGCGGACGCCTGGACTCCCACATAGGTCGCCGCGGCGGCGAGAACCGAGGTGCCCGGCCTGAGCAGAAGGCTGCCTTCCGGCGGGCAGCAGAGAGTGTCCGGGCAGCAGTAGGTCCAAAAGCGGCCCCCAGAGATACATACGACCTCGAACACAGGGACGTCGAGGGCGCCGCACGCCGTACGCAAGACCTGCGCCAGCGGCCGCAACTGCTCCACGACATGCTGGCCGGACGTTGCTTCGCCGGGCTCCCGGCAGAGGAAGGCGATGACGCCATCGGGGCGGGCGCCCCTCCGCTCACAGCCGCCCACCAGGCATTGGGCCAGTTGCTCCGCGACGCTCGGCCAGTCCTCCGCACGCTCCGGGATCCCCAGGCGTACGCGCCCGCCGAACTGCCCGCGTTCGCCGTGCAGAGCGATGAGCACGATGCTGTCCTCCGGCTTGAACCCGAGCAAGTACGGCAGCGCATCGGCAAGTTCGGCCGGGGTCCGCAGGGTTACCAGCGGCTCGTCGAACGGGTTGGTCGGTACCGCCCTGTCGCCGATGCCGATGCGGTTGCCGGGACGGTCAGCCATGTCGGGGCCGGCCGGGCCGATGGGACCGGCGGGACTGACGGTGGCGTCAGGGCGCGGCGGCTCCGCGGTTTCGGTCGCGCCGCCGGGACAAGCCGCGCGCTTCGACTCGTCGTCGCTCGACTCATCGTCGCTCGCCTTGGCGTCGGCCGCATGGATGCGAGCCGCATGGATGCCGTCCGGGTCGATGCCGGTCACGTCGATTTTGTTGAGGTCGAGGCCGCTCCGGTCAATGCCGTTCGGCTCGATCGGACCGATTGCTTCGCTGTGGTTCGTCATGCGGCGACTGTCCCGCGGATCACAAGATTCCGGTTGCCCCTGTGGATAACCCCGATCAGGGACACGCCAAGATCTGTCCACAGGCAGGTGGACCCGTTCGCCTAATGTCCGACCCATCAGGTTGCATGGGGGCATGACCAACGAAGACCTGCGCACGGCGGCCGATGCCGTACTCGCCCGCCTCGTCGGCGGCCCCGCCCTCACTTCCGGCGAGGCTTCCCCGTCGGGCGGCGGCGCACGGCTGCGCGAGGACCAGTGGCGTGCGATCGAGGCGCTCGTCGCCGACAAACGCCGGGCGCTGGTCGTGCAGCGCACGGGCTGGGGCAAGTCCGCGGTGTACTTCGTCGCGACAGCTCTGCTGCGCGAGCGCGGCAGTGGGCCCACCGTGATCGTCTCGCCGCTGCTCGCCCTCATGCGCAACCAGGTCGAGTCAGCCGCCCGGGCCGGCATCCGCGCGCGCACGATCAACTCCTCCAACACGGAGGAGTGGGAGTCCGTCCAGGCCGAGGTCGCCGCAGGGGATGTCGACGTGCTGCTGGTGAGTCCCGAACGACTCAACAACCCGGACTTCCGCGACCAGGTCCTGCCCAAGCTCGCCGCCGCCACCGGGCTGCTCGTCGTCGACGAGGCGCACTGCATCTCCGACTGGGGTCATGACTTCCGGCCCGACTACCGCAGGCTGCGCACCATGCTCGCCGACCTCCCGCCCGACGTGCCGGTCCTGGCCACCACAGCGACCGCCAACGCGCGAGTGACGGCTGACGTCGCCGAGCAGCTGGGCACCGGCGGCGGTTCGGACGCGCTCGTGCTGCGCGGGCCTCTCGACCGGGAGAGCCTGAGCCTGAACGTGCTCCAGTTGCCGAATGCCGCGCATCGCCTGGCCTGGCTGGCCGACCACCTCGACGACCTGCCGGGGTCCGGGATCATCTACACCCTGACAGTCGCCGCCGCCGAGGAGGTGACCGCCTACCTGCGACAGTGCGGGCACACAGTCGCCTCGTACACAGGAAAGACCGAGAACGCCGACCGCCAGCAGGCCGAGGAAGACCTCCTCGCCAACCGGGTGAAGGCTCTGGTCGCCACCTCCGCGCTCGGCATGGGCTTCGACAAGCCTGACCTGGGGTTCGTGGTCCACCTCGGCTCGCCCTCCTCGCCGATTGCCTACTACCAGCAGGTGGGGCGCGCGGGTCGCGGTGTCGACCACGCGGAGGTGTTGCTCCTGCCGGGCAAGGAGGACGAGGCGATCTGGAACTACTTCGCCTCGCTCGCCTTCCCGCCCGAGGAGCAGGTGCGCCGCACGCTCGATGTCCTGGCCGAAGCGGGCAGGCCACTCTCGCTGCCCGCCCTCGAACCCCTGGTCGAGCTCCGCCGCTCACGACTTGAGACGATGCTCAAGGTCCTCGATGTGGACGGCGCCGTCCGCCGCGTCAAGGGCGGCTGGATCTCCACCGGCCAGCCGTGGGCATACGACACCGAGCGCTACGCCTGGGTGGCCAAACAGCGGCAGGCCGAGCAGCAGGCGATGCGCGAGTACGCGTCGTCGTCCGCGTGCCGCATGGAGTTTCTGCGGCGCCAGCTGGACGACGAGGGCGCGGCCCCCTGCGGACGTTGTGACAACTGCGTGGGCGCGCGCTTCGGGGACGAGGTCTCCGCCGCCGCGCTGGACTCGGCGCGGGGCGAGCTCGGACGAGCGGGTGTGGACGTCGAGCCCCGCAAGATGTGGCCCACCGGCCTGGCCACGGTCGGCGTGGACCTCAAGGGTCGCATCCCAGCGGGGGAACAGGCCGCCCCCGGTCGGGCGTTGGGCCGGCTCTCCGACATCGGGTGGGGCAACCGCCTGCGCCCCATGCTCACCCCGCAGGCCCCGGACGGGCCGGTTCCGGACGACGTGGCGAAGGCCGTCGTGGACGTTCTGGCGGACTGGGCGAAGGGCCCTGGTGGCTGGGCTTCGGGTGCGGGCGACGCTCAGCCGCGACCGGTAGGCGTGGTGACCATGACCTCGCACACCCGGCCGCAGCTGATCCAGTCGCTTGGCGCCCGAATCGCCGAGGTCGGCCGACTGCCTCTCCTGGGCTCCATCGAGTACACCGCGGGCGCCGATGCGGGCCGGGTTCCCAGGAGTAACAGCGCGCAGCGCCTGCGTGCCCTGGACGGTGCGCTGACCGTGCCGCCCGCACTCGCCGCCGCGCTCCAGGAAGCCGACGGGCCGGTGTTCCTGGTCGATGACATGACCGACAGCGGATGGACTCTCGCGGTAGCCGCGCGCATGCTCCGCCGCGCAGGCGCCAAGGGGGTGTTGCCGCTGGTCCTGGCTGTGCAGGGCTGAAGGGAGCGTCAGGCGACGGCGAGTTGGGCAGGTATATATACGACGCATCAGCCAATACCGGTGCGTGGCCCCTATTTGCTCGTTGCCGCAACCCACTACGGCGGGAAGAATTGGAGTTGCTCCCCCACACGGTTTCCGTGCCCCGACAGGGCTGTTGCCCCGATAGGGCTGTGCCGTGGTGCGCTCTTCAGTCCGACCCCGCCCTGAGTTGGGGCACGTAGCCGAAGGGAGGACCGTGACCTTCGGATTCGCTCCGTCCGATGCGGCATCGCCGTCTCAGTCTTCAACGCCGGCCGAGATGTCCGCCGATGCCAACCACCGACTGGCCCGGATGCTCGAACCCGCGGAGTGGTCCGCCGCGGGGATCCCCCTGCTGCGCAATCCACGGGAGGTCGTGAGCGGCCTGCACTCCCGGCATCGGCCGGTGCCCCTGACGGCAGTCGTGGCGGTACTCGATCAAGATGAACGAATCCGGGCGAGCGCCTCGTTCAGTCGGCGCGCGACCGCGACGGACGGCTGGATATTCCGCAACGCGCTGCTCGCTCAGTTGCGCCGGGTCATCCCGCACGATCTGCGGCGCCGCACGCCGGTGCGCACGGCCGTGCTGCTCTACTGCCGCGAGGGGGAAGCCCGTTGGACGCAGGAGGACGGGGCCTGGATGTGGGGTCTGCGGGACGCCTGCACCTTGCACGGGTTGCGGTGCGGTGCGTACATCACGCTGACGCGGGATGGCTGGCAGGTGCTCGGCGAGGGGCGCGGTGGCCGCAGACCGAGCGCTGATTCGCAGCCGGAAGCTTTTACCGGGGCGGATCCGCCCACCCCTCGTGCCGGAGGCGCAGCCTCGGATGTGCTCCGTCGCGCGGTGGCACGCTGACGCGGGCGGATACATGCCACCCCCCATCCGCACCCCATGACCTCTCACCGCAGTGCCTGGGCGCGGGCGCGGAGAAATCCGGCACGCGGACCGTCCGGTGCGGATGCCATGCCGCCGACCCGGTGGCCACCAGCGGCCGACCCGCCACCGGCAGCCGCCCACACCTGACATCGTCAGGCGCGGCGCAGGCCGGCCACGCAGGCGGCAAGCAAGCAGGTAGACGGACAAACAGGAGCGCAGGAGCAGGCACTGGTACGCCGACCAGCCATGCCCCGGCCCCGATAAGGCGCGGCGGGGCACGATTCAAGCAACCGTCGTCATCACCGTTCACTCACAGAAACCCGCCCGGAACGGAGAGAAACCCACGAACGGCACAGCACGGATCGGCAAGCAGCCGAGCCGGCCGTGCCGCGCGCGACGAACACCGGGTCACCACGACTCAGCCCGCGCGGCAAGGCACACCACGACAGACACATCACGACAGGCCGATCAGCACAGGCACATCGCGACGAACCGCAGCACTGGCACCGCACCGCACGAAGCGGCACGGTGGACACCGCGCGGCGCACTCTCACACCGCACGGCCCCGCCGAGCGACACGCGGCCCGCACCAGTCACCGCTGGCGTACACCTCTACCGGATGTCGTCGTACGCAAGGCGCAGACCCCAAGCCTCGTACGCCGAACGCACACGCCAAGCGACGGTGCGCCAAGTGAGAACGTACCGAGCCAGGACGAACCCAGCGAGGACGCGCCAGGCAAAGGCGTCCGACGCGAACGTCAGACGCCTGCGCCCAGCACTGAGTTGATCCCCTGCGGGTCGCCGCACACGATCAGCAGGGTGCCTGCCCGCGTGACAGCCGTCGGCAGCGCGGCGACCGCGGTCCCCTCGCTGCCGCCATTGACGGCGACGACGACCACGGGCCGGGGCGCCGCACGGTTCAGCGCGGCGGCGTCGGCGTAGAAGACGTCGTCGCCCGCGTCGTGCTGGGCCCAGTAGGCGGCCTCACCGAAGGACAGCTCGTGCGTGGCCCACGGGTGCGGATCGCCGGTGGTGATCACCAGGATGTCCCCGGGCGCACGCCCGGAGTCAAGCAGCAGGTCGACGGCTTCCTCCGCCGCGTCCAGCGCACCCTCGGCCGAGGCCGGGATCAGCTGGATCTGCGGAACCGAAGCCGCGAGGGCACGGTCGGTGGACGTTACGGAAGCGGACACTCCGGAAGCAGTCGCTCCGGGAGCGGGGCGACCGACAGGGGAGGGACCGGTAGCAGCCGGGGCGGACGGCCCGGGCTTGGCGGTCGCATCGCGCGGCGCGCGCTGTGCCGGCGGCATCGGC
>NZ_JAFEXF010000226.1 GCF_016905445.1 Streptomyces sp. G44 | reverse complement strand
CCCCAGCCGTGGGGGGCGCCGTCCGTGGAGGCGGCGACGATGCGCATGCCGCCCGCCTCCGTGGGCTGGAGGATCACGCCCGCCGCCGCGCCCGCGAGGCGCCGCGCCCGGTCCGCGACCGTCATCAGGGCATCCGCCGGGGCCTCGCCGGTGAGCAGGGCCGTGGTGACCGCCGCCGCCCCCTCGATCCAGCGCTCCCGCCGACGGGCCGCCTCGAACAGGCGGGCGTTGCCGATCGCGATGCCCGCCTGGCTCGCCAGGACCGTCAGGAGCTGCCGGTCCTCGTCCGTGAACCCGCCCGCCGCCTTCTTCGCGAGCACGAGGTCGCCGAACGCCTCGTCCGCGACGGGGACCGGTACGCGGATGACCTCGCCGCCCGCCTCCGCGACGGGCCCCCGGCCGGGGCCGCCGCCCGCCACGAACACCTCGGCGGAGCCGTCGCGCGGGGAGGCACCGCCCGCGCCGCCGGAGCCGAGCGTGCCGTACTCCGCGCCGGTCAGCCGCGCCGCGCTGTCCACGATGTGCTGGAGCGTGGCGCGCAGGCCGAGGTCCGTGCCGACGCTGAGGACCGCCTCCAGCAGCGGCGTCGGGGGCAGCGGCGCGTCCGCTCCGTCGGGCATCTCGGTCACGCACTCCGTGTCGCGGTGGCGGGCTCCGGCACCGGTCAGGCGGACAGCGGGTCCAGGACCAGGGGCTGGATCTTGCCCTCCAGCATCGCACCGAGTCCCAGCACGGCGCACACATCCGGCCGTTCCGCGATTTGTACGGGCATTCCCGTCGCGTCCCGCAGCATCTGGTCGAGCCCGGGGAGCCGCGCGCTGCCGCCGACCATCATGATCCCGCGGTCCGCGAGGTCGGCGACCAGGTCCGGCGGGCAGGTCCGCAGCACCTTGCCGATGCCGTCCAGCACGGCGGTGAGCGGGGTGTGGATGGCGTCGCGCACGGCGGCGGTGTCGACGTGGACCGAGCGGGCCAGGCCCGTCGCGACGTCCCTGCCGTGGATCTCCGTGGACTCCGGGCCGTGCGGGGTGAGGCCGTTGCCGCTGAGGGCGAGCTGGAGGGGGCGTACGGACTGGGAGGGCAGCATCAGTTCGTGCTGGTGGCGCAGGTGCTGCACGATCGCGTGGTCGATGGCCTCGCCGCCCACGGGGATGCGTTCGGCCGTCACGATCGAGCCCATCGACAGCACCGCGACCTGGGTCGTGGCGGCGCCGCAGACCAGGATCATCGTCGCCTCGGGGCGCTCCACGGGCAGGCCGCAGCCGACGGCCGCCGCGATGAGGGTGTCCACCAGCTCGACCCGGCGGGCGCCGAGCCCGACCATCGTCTCGATGGCCGCGCGCTGCGCGAGCGGGTCGGCGTCGTGCGGGGTGCAGGCGGCGGCGCGCAGCCGCGGCTTGCGGCGCAGGGCGCGGCGGAGCTTCTCGCCGAGCAGGTGGCGCAGCATCCGCTGGGCCATCTCGATGTCGACGACGGTGCCGCCGGAGACGGGGCGGACCACGCGGATGTATCCCGGCGTGCGGCCCGTCATCTGCTCGGCGAACTGGCCGACCGCGATGAGGGCGCCCGTGCGGGTGTTGACGGCGGCGGCGCTCGGCTCGTCGACGACGAGGCCCGCGCCCTTGACGAACACCCGGGTCCGCGCGGCCCCCAGGTCGACGGCGATGTGGCAGCGGCGCAGCTGCTCCAGACTGACGGTCATGGCAGGTGGTCCTCCCGAGAGCGCAGACCGTACGGGCCGACGGTCGGCGGCCCTGTCTCGCATCGTGCGGTGCCCGCGGACGCCGCGCGCGCCGGGCTGAGCCGCGCGGGGTGCGGCCGTACGGGTGGTGTGCGCGGGGCGGCGGGCCCGGTGGTGCCTTCGGCTCGCTCCGGCACCTCGTCCCGCCTGGCGGGTGGTGCCCTGGCGTGTTTCCGCCACCGCACGGCAACTCCCTTGCCGCACCCCTCCCCTGACACTCTTTCGCAGCAGCCGGGCGTCGTCCGCTCCCGCCGCCCGGGTCCGACGAAGAGAGGCAGCCATGACGAGAGCTCCCGCGCGGCGAAGAGCCGGGGTCGCGGCCGTCGGTCTCGTGTCGGCCCTCGTGTCCGCCCTGCTTCCCGCCGGGCGGCACACCGCCGACGCCACCTTCGCCAGGGCCCCGGCCCCCACCGAGGCCGCCCGCACCGCCACCGCCGCCCACACCGTCACCCTCATCACCGGCGACAAGGTCACCGTCACCCCTCTCCCCGGCGGCAGACGCACCGTCACCGTGGACCGTCCCCCGGGGGCGACCGGCGCCGTGCGGACACAGGTGGCGGACGGCCGCGTCACCGTCGTACCGGACGAGGCGCGGCCGTATCTGCGCTCCGGGTTCCTGGACGAGCGGCTGTTCGACGTCAGTGAGCTGATCCGGCAGGGCTTCGCCGCCCCCGGCACGGCCGGGCAGGCCCGGCTCCCGCTCATCGTCACGTACGAGGAGAACGCCCGGGACGCCGCCCGCCGGCCGCCGCCCGGAGCCGGGCAGCCGCGGCCCCTGCCGAGCGTCGCCGGGGTCGCCGTGACCGCCGAACGGCCCGCCGCCCTGTGGCGCTCCCTGCGCGACGAGGCGGCCGGCGTCGAGAAGGTCTGGCTCGACGGCCGCGTCGCGGCGGACATGGCGCGCAGCAACGCACAGATAGGCACGCCGAGGGCCTGGGAGGCCGGACTCACCGGAAAGGGCGTGACGGTCGCCGTCCTCGACACCGGCGCCGACGCCGGGCACCCGGATCTCGACGGCCGCGTCACCGAGAGCAGGAGCTTCGTCCCGGGCGAGGAGGTCACCGACCGCAACGGCCATGGCACCCACGTGGCGTCCACCGTCGGCGGCAGCGGCGCCGCCTCCGAGGGCGGCACGGAGAAGGGGGTCGCGCCCGGCGCGTCCCTCGCCGTCGGCAAGGTGCTCGGCGACGAGGGCTACGGCAGCGAGTCGGAGGTCATCGCCGGAATGGAGTGGGCCGCCAAGGACGTCGGCGCCGATGTCGTGACCATGAGTCTCGGTTCGCAGGAGCCCAGCGACGGCACCGACCCGATGGCCGCCGCCGTGAACGCGCTCTCGAAGGAGACCGGCGCCCTCTTCGTCGTCGCGGCCGGGAACACCGGCGCGCCCTCCTCCATCGGCTCGCCCGGCGCCGCCGACGCCGCGCTGACCGTCGGCGCCGTCGACGCCGCCGACCGGGCCGCGCACTTCACGAGCCGGGGGCCGCGCGCGGGCGACCACGCGCTCAAGCCCGACCTGTCGGCGCCGGGCGTCGGCATCCTCGCGGCCCGCTCCCGGCTCACCGCCGGAGACGGCCCGTACACGGAGATGAGCGGTACGTCGATGGCGGCCCCGCACGTCGCGGGCGTGGCCGCCCTGCTCGCCGAGCAGCACCCCGGCTGGAGCGGCCCCCGGCTCAAGGACGCCCTGATGTCCGCATCCGGTCAACTCGACGCGTCCGCCTACACGGTGGGCGCCGGACGGCTCAGCGTGCCCGGCGCCGTCGACGCCCGGATCACCGCGACCGGCAGCGTCGACCTCGGCTTCCACGCCTGGCCGTACGAGGACGACCGGCCGGTGGCGAGGAGACTCACGTACGCCAACTCCTCCGCACAAAAGGTCACGTTGAGCCTGACCGTGCGGGGCGCCGCCGACGGGGTCGCCGAACTCGCCGACACCACCCTGACCGTCCCCGCCCACGGCACCGCCTCGACCACCGTCACCGGCGTCGGGGCGAAGGCGCCCGTGGGGAACACCAGCGGCCACGTCGTCGCGAGCGCCGGCGGCGAGCCGGTCGCGCGGACCGCGTTCGGCCTGGTCAAGGAGGAGGAGCGGTACACGCTCACCGTGCGCGTCAAGGACCGTGACGGCGCCCCCGCCCCGGCGGACCTGGTGGTGCGGCGGCTCGCCGAGGGCGACGACCCGTTCCCGGCCGCCGTCGGTGACTCCGGCACCCTGAAGCTGCGCCTGGCGCCGGGGACGTACGCCGTGTCGTCCTTCCTCGACGTGCGCGGCGCCCGGGGCGCGGACTCGCTCGGCCTCGGCTTCCTCGCCGACCCGCAGATCCTCCTCGACCGGGACCGCGAGGTCACCCTCGACGGGCGGAGGCTGCGCGAGATCAGCGCCGAGGTCGGCCGGCGCACCGAGACCCGGCAACTGCTGATGGAGTACGACAGGAAGGCCGGGGGCGCCGAGCTCCAGGGCGCCGTCCAGGTGCCCCTGAAGTACGACAGCGTCTTCGCGGCCCCCACCGCCGAGGTCACCGACGGCACCTTCGAGTACCGCACGGTGTGGCGCCTCGGCAAGCCCCTCGTGGACGTGCGGGGCCTGCGCGAGGCCGTCGCCCAGCCCGGAGGGACCATCGCCGAGGGGCGGCACAGGTGGGCGCTGGCGGACGGGGGCGACGGCACCCCGGACGCGTACGCGGGCCAGGACGTGCGCGGCAGGGCCGTCGTCGTGCGGCGCACCGGCGCGGTCACCCCGGAGCGGCTCGGACAGGCCGCGCAGGACGCGGGCGCCGCCGCGCTGTTCGTGACGGACGACCGCCCCGGACGCCTGACCGCCTGGTTCGGCACGGACGACAACGCCGACCGGCCGCTCCAGATCGCCACGGTCGACGCCGCCGACGGGGCCCGGCTCCTCGCGGCGGCGAAGGCGGGCAAGGCGGCCGAGAGCACCGGGACGGCCGACACGCCGTACGTCTACGACCTCTCCGAGGGCCATGAGCAGGCCGTGCCGGAGGACCTGACCTTCCGGCCGGGCCAGCGCGAACTCGCCGTCCTGGCCACGAAGTACCACGCGGTGAAGCCCGCGCGGGGCAGCGAGTTCCGGTACTCCGTCACCGGCGCCTTCCCGGTCGGCATCGGCTTCCAGGAGCAGGTGGCCCTGCCCGCCGAGCGGACGGAGTACGTGTCCACGGGCCGGGGGCAGCTGTGGCACGAGTCCGTCTCCACCGGGCCCGGCGCGCTGGAGGAGCGCAGTGGAGCGGTCGCGTACGCGGGAGGCGCGCGGACCGCCCTGAACTGGTTCCGGCCCGTCCTGCACCCCTGGCTCGGCACCGGCCTCGAGCGGGGCCAGACGCGCCGCGGCAACACCCTGGAGTTCGACGTGCCCGGCTGGGGCGACTCGGGCCCGGACCACACCGGCTTCGGCGACGTGTGGAACGAGGAGTCGATGACGCAGGTCAGCGAGGTCTTCGTGGACGGGGTCAGCGCCGGCCGGCGCACGGGCCCCGCGGTGTACGTGGGGGACGCGGACCCCGCCGAACGCACCTACCGGGTCGTCACCGACACGACCCTCGACCCGGCGCGATGGCACCTCGCCACGAAGGGCCACGCCGAATGGACCTTCCGGTCGAAGGAGACCCCGGCGGACCGGGAGACCCGCCTGCCGCTGCTCAACCTCGGCTTCGACATCGACACGTCCCTCGCGGGCGACGTGCGCGGCGGGCGGACCGTGCCCGTCGGCATCTTCGCCTCATACGTGCGGGGAGCGGCCGGCGCCGGGCGCATCCGCGGCGGGGAGCTGTCGGTGTCGTACGACGAGGGGAAGACCTGGAAGGCCGTCGCCCTGGACAAGGACGGCGAGAAGGCCTCCTGGGGAGGGAAGTTGCGGGTTCCCGGTGGTGGAGCGTCCATGTCGCTGCGGGCCTCGGTCCGTGACGACCGGGGCGGGGCCGTGACGCAGGAGATCATCCGGGCGGTGGGGGTGCGGTGACCGCCCTGCCTCAGGCCTTGGCCCCCTTCCCCAGGGCACGCTTCATGATCTTGCCCATGTCGTTGCGGGGCAGCGCCTCCAGGTAGTGGACGACCCGTGGCCGCTTGTGCGGGGCGAGACAGGACGCCACGTGGTCCGCGAGATCCTCGGCGGCGGGCGGGGCACCGGCGTCGGCGGGCACCACCCACGCCACGATCCGCTCGCCGAGGTCGGGGTCCGGCTCGGCCGTGACCGCGGCCTCCCGCACCCCGGCGTGGCCGAGGAGCGCGTTCTCGATCTCCCCGGCGCCGATCTTGTAGCCGCCGCTCTTGATGAGGTCGGTGGCCTTGCGGCCGACGATCCGTACGTAGCCGTCGGGGTCGCGCACCGCCATGTCGCCCGTGCGGAACCAGCCGCCCGGCGCGAAGGCCGCGGCGGTCGCGTCGGGCCGGTTCAGATACCCGGTGAAGAGGTTCGGGCCGCGCACCTGGATCTCCCCGACCGCCTCCGGGCCGTCCGCCGGGAGCGGTTCGCCCGCCTCGTCGACCAGGCGCAGGTCCACGCCCGGCAGCGGCACCCCGACCGTCCCCGCGCGCGGCTCGCCGTCCGCGCGGACGCTGGTGTTCATGAGCGTCTCCGTCATGCCGTACCGCTCGACGACGCGGCGCCCCGTGGCGGCCGCGATCCGCTCGTGGTCGTGGACCGGCAGCGCGGCCGAGCCGGAGACCAGCAGCCGCGCCCCGGCCAGTGCCTTCGCCAACTCCGGCTCCCCGGGCAGGGCTTCGGCGATCCGGTGGTACATCGTGGGCACCCCGAACAGCATGGTCGCCCCGGCGCCCAGCTCGCGCGCCACGCCCTCGGTGCTGAACCGTCCGAGGTGGCGCACAGCGCCGCCGCGCCGCAGCGGGCCCAGCGTGCCGAGGATCAGGCCGTGCACGTGGAACAGCGGCAGGGCGTGGACGAGCACGTCGTCAGCGGTCCATTGCCAGGCGTCCTCCAGGGCGTCCAGCGTGGCGGCGATCGCGCGGCGCGGCAGGACGGCGCCCTTGGGCGGGCCGGTGGTGCCGGAGGTGTAGACGATCAGGGCGGCGGCCTCCGGGTCGTCCGGCTCCGCGGGCGCGGTGTCCGGATGGGGAGCCTCGAAGCCCCGTACGTCCACGTCGACGTCGTGCCGCGTCAGCTCGGCCAGCGCCTGCGGCAGTGCGACACCCGGCTCGGCCAGCACGAGGGACGGCGCGCTGTCCGCCACGATGTGCGCCAGTTCGCTGCCGCCCGACTTGGGGTTGAGCGGCACGGCGGGCACGCCCGCCCGCAGCGCGGCGACCACGGCGACGGCGGTCTCCAGGGAGGGCGTGGCCCAGACGGCGACGCGGTTCGCCCCGCTCAGCCGGGCCGCCAGCGCGCTCGACGCCGCCGCGAGTCCGCCGTGGCTCAGGGCGCGGTCGCCGAACCGCAGGGCCTCACCGGAATCCCCTGCGTGCGGGACGGACAGGGTCGGGAAGAGGGGGTCCACGTCTCGTGCTCCTCGAAGTCTGCTCGGCCTGTGCGGGATACACGCAGTCTCACACAGGGTGACGCGGCGTTTCCCGGGAAGCGGCTGTCTCAGCGGTGTTCGGCGAAGAACTCCCCGCTCCTTGTGGGCAGCGGGTTCGCCGCCTCCTCGTGGTGGAGGGCGGCGGAGGAGGCCGGGGTGCCGGTCAGTACGTCAGCACCACACCCGCGTACGAGATCCCGGCGATCACACCCCACGCCACCAGGCCGAGCGCCGCGACCCGGCCGCCCGTGCGGGTCAGGGACGGCAGGTCGACCGCGCTGCCGAGGCCGAACAGGGCGGCGGCGAGCAGGAGTTCCTGCGCCACCTGCGCGGCGTCGAGCAGACCGCCCGGCAGCAGACCGGTCGTGCGCAGGACGACCATGGCGAGGAAGCCCGCGACGAACAGCGGCACGAGCGGCGGACGCCGGGCACCCGCCGTCGCGGTCCCGTTCCCGGTGGCGGCGCGGGAGCGCGACCGGGCCCGCACCGACAGGGCGACGGCCGCGACGAGCGGCGCGAGCAGCGCGACCCGCATCAGCTTCACCAGGACCGCGTCGCCGAGCGCCCCGGAACCGGCCGTCTGCGCGGTCGCCACGACCTGCCCCACGTCGTGCACGCTCGCCCCGACCCAGCGGCCGAACTCCGCGTCGGTCAGGCCCAACGGGTGCTGGAGCAGCGGGAGTACGGCGATGGCGAGCGTGCCGCACAGCGTCACCAGGGCCACCGACGTGGCCGTGTCCCGCTCGTCGCTCTCGGAGACCTCGCTGACCGCGCCGATCGCGGACGCGCCGCAGATCGAGTAGCCGGTGGCGATGAGCAGCGGCTGGTCGCCGCGCAGGCCCATGCGGCGGCCCAGCCACCAGGTGCCGAAGAAGGTCACGGCGACCACGCCGAGCACCATCACGACCGAGGACCAGCCGAGCCCGAGCACGTCGTCCAGGCCCAGTTTCAGGCCAAGCAGCACGATCCCGACGCGCATCAGCCGCTTCGCCGCGAACGTCAGCCCCGCCTTGCCGGGACCGCGTACGAAGTGCCGTGCCCGGCCCGGCAGATGGGCCGCCACGATGCCGAGGACCACGGCCGCGGTGAGCATCGGGACGCCGGGCACCAGCTGGTGCGCACCCCAGGCGACGGCGACGCCCGCGGCGGCCAGGGCCAGGCCGGGGAGCTTGCCGTGCGGCCGCCGGACCCGCGTGGTGAGCGGCGCGGTGCGGGTCCCGGCGCGTTCTCCGAGCAGTGCCATTACCGGTCGGCCGGCAGTTCGTACACCCGGCGGACGCTGCTGCCCAGGCGGGCTATGTCGGCGCCGTAGACGTGGAGGGATATCGCGCGCGTCCCGCAGGCGTTCCACACCCGGTGGATGTCGCCGGGCGGCGCGAAGCCGCAGACCGCGCCCCGGGGGTTGACGACGTCCTCCGTGGCGACGAGCCGGGCGGTCCCGCCGGGCTCGGAGGCGGGCACGAGGCGGTAGCGCCGCTCGTGCTCCTCGCCCTCGTGGACGCCCGTGACGCACCACGAGACGTGGTCGTGGACGGAGGTCCGCTGCCCCGGCAGCCACACCAGGGCCACGATCGAGAAGCTGCCGTCCTGCTCGGCGTGCAGGACATGCTGGCGGTAGCGCTCGGGGTCGCCCTCGCACTGCTCGTCGGTGAGCAGGTCGGCGGCGCCGAGGTGCGGGGCGAGCCGCTCGCCGACCAGGTACGCGGTCAGGTCGGGAGGCAGTCCGCGCCCGACCGCCTCGCGCACGTCGGCGACGAGGGTGTCGAGGCGCTCGGTGGTCCGGGCGGCCGGGTACACGGTCGGAGTGGTCATACCGGCAGCGTGGCGCCGCCCGATCCATCACGTCCAACGACAGTTTCTTGGCGGCCCCGCAACTCCCGCTTATGGATGGGGGCGGGCGCGAGCGCTCACGGGCGCCGAAGGGAGCCGGGCGCCGGCGGCGGCGTCAGCAGCCGACGCGGTTGGCCGCCACCGTCCTCAGCTCCTCCAGCACCAGCGCGGTGGCGGGGATGCGCAGATGGTCCTTGAGGACGTACGCCGACACCTTGCGCCGCGAGGCCGGGTCCAGGGCGCGGCCGGTCACCTTGCGGTGGCACAGGAAGTTCAGGACGAGCCCCGGCATCATCGCGATGCCGAGCCCCTCGGCGACCAGGCTCTGCACGACCAGGTTGTCGTCGGTGGTGAAGGCGATGTCGGGCGCGAAGCCGAGTTCGGCGCACTCGTGGAGGAAGTTGGCCCGGCAGCGCGGGCACCCGGCTATCCACCGCTCGTCCGCCAGCTCGGCGAGCTTGACCGAGCGGCGGCGCGCCATGGGATGCCCGGTGGGCAGCAGCACGGTCAGCTGGTCCTCCATGAGCGGGATCTCCGCCAGCTCGGCCGGCACCTCTTCGTGCAGGCCGGGATAGGTGAAGGCGAGCGTGATGTCGCACTCGCCGCGCACCACGCGCCGCAGCGACTCCGGCGGCTCGTCCTCCAGGAGCTCCACGCGCACGCCCGGATGCCCGGCGGCGAGGCGGGCCAGGGCCTCCGGGATGAGGGTGGCGTTGGCGCTGGGGAAGGCGCAGACCCGCACGCGCCCCGAGCGCAGCCGCGTGATCGCGTTCATCTGCTGCTGGGCGGCGGAGATGTCGTCCAGGATGATCCCCGCGTGCCGTGACAGCGCCTCGCCCGCCTCGGTCAGGCGCATGCGGCGCCCGACGCGGGTGAACAGGGGAGTGCCCACGGACCGTTCCAGGGCCTTCATCTGCTGGGTGATCGCGGGCTGCGTATAGCCGAGGGAGCGGGCGGCCGCCGAGTACGAACCGGCCCGGACCACCTCGTGGAACGTCCTGATGTGCCGTGAATCGAACACCGCTGAATCATAAGCAGATATTGGGACGACCGGACATGGGCCGGGGTGTGGCTCGTACTGGCCCTTGCCAGGGGCGGGAAGGACCGGCGGCCTGCCCGTCAGGAGCCGGACGGCCCCGCCTCCGCCGGTCCGCACTCCACCCGCTGGAGCAGGCCCCAGGTGAACTCCGCGACGCAGTGCCGCCGTTCACCCCTCCCGTCCGGCGCGGTGAACGCCAGGCGCCACCGCGTCGGCGCCGTGCCCTCCATGGGCCTGGCCGGGGCGAAGGCCCGCGCGGCCTCGTCGACCGTGCAGGACCAGGGGACCAGGTCGTCGACCGTACGCAGCTCCGGCCCCTCGACCCCGGGTGCGCGCACCAGCCAGTCGTTCCACACCGCCCCGTTCGGCGCGAGCAGCACCTCGAAGCGCAGCTCCGGCCAGAGCGGCACCGGCCACAGCAGGGCCTCGCACTCCAGGTCGCCGAGCTGCCGGCGGGCGGTCGACTCGGGGGTGCCGAGGACCGAGCGGTAGCGCGCCGCGGCGCCCCGCGAACGCGCCCCCCGCGCCATCGCCTGCCAGCGCCGGTTGGCCTCCCGCATCTCGGCGGGGGAGGCGCCGAGCGCACGGCGGGCGTCCTCCACGAGGCCGGGGTTGTGGTCGGCCATGCGGCGCAGCAGGACCAGCTGGAAGTGCGGCGGGGTGAAGGGGGCGGCGGGCGAGGAGGCGCTAGCGGGCATGCGCCCCATCGTCGCGCACCGCGAACGCTCCCGGGCGGCGGCCTTCCGGGAGGAACAGGACCGAGTTGACGTACCGGGGGCGTCCGGGCGTGAGCACCCTGCGCAGCAGGCCCTGCGCGACGACGTACGCCGTGTCGTCCTGGTGCGCCTCCAGGTCGAAGGCGGCCAGCGGCAGCCAGGTGTCGCCCGGCAGGACCCAGCCCCGGTAGCCGTGCCGGCGGGTGAGCAGGTCCACGATGGGGGCGATCGGCTGGATGCGGGCCTCCAGCTCGATGAAGAGCGCCGGACGGTCGCGGGTGAGCAGCTCGCGCGCGCCGCGCAGCACCGGCAGTTCGTTGCCGTCCACGTCGATCTTGACGAAGCCGACGTCCCGCAGGCCGAGCCCGTCCAGGGTCAGACACGGCACGTCGACGGCGGTGGCGTGGATGTCGCGGCGGATCAGCGACGACACGCCCCGCCTGCCCTCGTCCCCCGGCGGCAGCCAGAGGCGGGCCGGGCCCGGGCGGGCCGGCGCCGCGGCCCGGGCGGCACGGGCGGGGCCCGGGGGGGCGGGGGGGGGGAGGCCGG
>NZ_JAFEXF010000225.1 GCF_016905445.1 Streptomyces sp. G44 | reverse complement strand
CGCCGGCGCCCCCGGCGCCGGAGCCCACGGGCGGGGGCCCGGCCCCCCCCGGCCGGGGGGGGCCGGGGGGGGCCGCCCCCGCGCCGGCCCCGACCCCGCCGAAGAGCACCCCCCCCGCCGCGCCCACCCGCCGACGGCGCAGCGCCAGCAGCCCCAGCGCGAGGGCCAGGAGAGCCAGCACCGCGAGGATCCCCGCCTGGAGGACGAGCTTGTCGTCCGTGCCGAAGCGCTGGATCGCCCAGTCCTTGACGGCGGCGGGCGTGCGGTCGATGGCGGCGCCGCCGACCGCGACCACGGGACCGGACTCGGGGCGGACCGCCGCGGACAGGAGCTCCGCCACCGCCAGTGCCGCGAAGCCGGCCAGCAGTCCGCTGAGCGCGCCGGCCGCCACGCGCCACCGGTCGGCGTGCCGCCTCGGGACCTTCCGTTCTGTCTTCACGTGGGGTATCCGTGGCCGACGGCCGTGCGGATTGGTCGATTCCCCGATCGAGTGAACGGACTTCGGGCGGCGACGCCGGACGCCGGGCGTCGCCGCAGGTCAGCTCGGGAAGGTCAGGAGCGCCACCGGCGTGGACGTCGGCGCCGCGGAGCCGCCCGCGGGCTCCACCGTGATGCCCATGCCCCTCGCGTCGCCGACCTCGCCCCGCATCAGCACCGCCTCGGCCGGGCGGTCGGGGTCCATCAGACCGGCCGGGCGCATGGCGTCGCCGTCGTTGAACCAGAGCTGGTAGACCTTGCCGCGCGGTGGCCGCGCCATGCCGTCGGCCACGAACACGGCCTTGTCGAGGCTCTGGGACACCACGACCGTGCCGCTGGCGCCGCCGTCGATCTCGCCGGTGCGTGCCTTGGCGTCGGGGGCGGCCAGCACCTCCGCCAGTTCCCGGGAGCGTTCCCCGGCCTGCTCCTGGACCTGCCGGGCCTGCTCGCGCGCCTCCTGCGCCCGCTGGTGCTGCCAGACCGTCGTGCCGCCGAGGGCCACGGCCGCGGCGAGGCACGCCGCCAGGGCCCACCGGGAGGCCCCCCGTGTCCTGGATGTGCTGCGCGGCTTCGTGGCCGGGCCCGTGTCCGGTTCGCCGCGCGGGACGTCCTGGCGGACCGTGGCGATGCGCGCGAGCACCTCGTCCTTCATGGCGCGCCGGGGAGCCACGGCGGAGGCCATCGCGAGCCGCGCGACGGTAGCCGTCAGCTCCCGTACCTCCTGGGCGCACGGCGGGCAGAGCGCGAGGTGTTCCTCGAACCGGGCGCGTTCGGCGTCGTCCAGCGCGTGCGCGGCGTAGGCACCCGTGAGGGTGTGCAGATCGGCTGTGGTGCTCACGCGTTCACCCCCAGGCAGTCACGCAGACGGATGAGCCCGTCGCGCAGGCGGGTCTTCACCGTGCCCAGCGGCAGGGTGAGCAGTTCGGCGACCTGACGGTAGGTCAGGCCGCGGTAGTAGGCGAGGGTCACGGACTGGCGCTGGACCTCGGTGAGGGAGCGCAGGCACCGGCGTACCTGCTCCCGCTCCAGATGGGTCTCGACCTGCTCGCTGACCTCGTCGAACTCCGGGGTCCGGGAGAGCAGGGCGGCCTTGTGCTCGCGGGCCGCGGAGGCCTCCACCGAGCGGACCCGGTCCACCGCGCGACGGTGGGCGAGGGTGAGGATCCAGTTCATCGCCGTGCCGAGGTCGGGCCGGTAGCGGGGCGCGGTGCGCCACACCTCGACCAGGACTTCCTGGGCGACCTCCTCGGACTGGGCGTGGTCGCGCAGCACCCCGCGGACGACGCCGATGACGGGGCCCGCCACGGCGTCGTAGACACCGGAGAAGGCCTGCTGATCGCCGCGGGCGACGCGGGCGACCAGTTCTTGGAGGTCGGGCCCGGGTGCTGACCGGGAGCCGATGCGGACGACATCATTCACGCGGTGATCCTTCGGGGACGGGACGCGGGTCGGCGTACAGAACTGATACGTAGCCGACGGCGCCCCGGATTGCCCGCTGACGCACGCGATCCGCCCCCGGCGCTGTGCGGTGCCGGGGGCGGACGGAAGGAACGCATGCGCGAGAGGTGGGTCAGCGGAGCCGCTCGTACGCCGGGAGCGTCAGGAAGTCCGCGTAGTCCTCGTCCAGGGCGACCTGGAGCAGGAGGTCGTGGGCCTGCTGCCACGTGCCCGCGGCGAACGCCTCGTCGCCGATCTCGGCGCGGATGGCGTCGAGCTCCCGGGCGGCCACCTCGCGGGCGAGGTCCGCCGTCGCGGTCTGGCCGTTCTCGAAGACGACACCGGCGTTGATCCACTGCCAGATCTGCGAGCGCGAGATCTCCGCGGTGGCCGCGTCCTCCATGAGGTTGAAGATGGCGACGGCGCCGAGGCCGCGCAGCCACGCCTCGATGTAGCGGATGCCGACCTGGACGGCGTTGACCAGACCGTCGTACGTGGGCTTCGCGTCGAGGGAGTCGATGGCGATGAGGTCGGCCGCCGAGACGTGCACGTCCTCACGCAGCCGGTCCTTCTGGTTCGGCTTGTCGCCGAGCACCGCGTCGAAGGACTCCATGGCGATCGGGACCAGGTCGGGGTGGGCCACCCAGGAGCCGTCGAAACCGTCGGCGGCCTCGCGGTCCTTGTCGTTCTTGACCTTCTCGAACGCGACCTTGTTGACCTCCGCGTCCTTGCGGGAGGGGATGAACGCCGCCATGCCGCCGATCGCGTGCGCGCCGCGCTTGTGGCAGGTGCGCACGAGGAGTTCGGTGTACGCGCGCATGAACGGGGCGGTCATCGTGACCTGGTTGCGGTCCGGCAGGACGAACTTCTCGCCGCCGTCACGGAAGTTCTTGACGATGGAGAAGAGGTAGTCCCAGCGGCCCGCGTTCAGGCCCGAGGCGTGGTCGCGCAGCTCGTAGAGGATCTCCTCCATCTGGTACGCGGCGGTGATCGTCTCGATGAGGACGGTCGCGCGGACCGTGCCCTGCGGGATGCCGACGTAGTCCTGGGCGAAGACGAAGATGTCGTTCCAGAGGCGCGCCTCCAGGTACGACTCCGTCTTCGGGAGGTAGAAGTACGGGCCCTTGCCCAGCTCGATGAGGCGCTTGGCGTTGTGGAAGAAGTACAGGCCGAAGTCGACGAGCGCGCCGGGGACCGGGCGGCCCTCCATCTGGAGGTGGCGCTCGTCCAGGTGCCAGCCGCGCGGGCGCATGACGACCGTGGCGAGCTCGCCGGCGTCCTTGAGGGCGTACGACTTGCCGGTGCGCTCGTCGGTGAAGTCGATGCGGCGCTCGTAGGCGTCGGTGAGGTTGAGCTGTCCGAGGACCACGTTCTCCCAGGTGGGCGCGGAGGCGTCCTCGAAGTCGGCGAGCCAGACCTTGGCGCCCGAGTTCAGGGCGTTGATGGTCATCTTGCGGTCGGTCGGGCCCGTGATCTCGACGCGGCGGTCGTTGAGCGCGGCCGGGGCCTCGGCGACCCGCCAGGAGTCGTCGGCGCGGATCGCGGCGGTCTCCGGAAGGAAGTCGAGGGTGGAGGTGGTGGCGATCTCGGCACGGCGCTCGGCACGCCGGCCGAGGAGCTCGTCACGCCGGGGCGTGAACAGCCGGTGCAGCTCGGCCACAAAGGCGAGGGCCGCGTCGGTGAGCACCTCTTCCTGCCGGGGCAGGGGCTCTGCGTCGACGATGGCCAGCGGCGACGGCGCTAGTGCGGACATGAGCTGTCACTTCCTTCAGAGAGCGGCGCGGACGGTGCCGGGCGAGCTGCCGGGCAGGCGCGATGGCACTGAGTGCCACAGGAGCCGAGGTACGGCTGCGGGCCCCGTCCGGGGTTACGGGCCTTCTGGTCAGTGGATACTAGTTTCCTCATGGTGGAAGTTCAATCGTTTGTTGATGTCGAGATTCTTTTCATCGACAGAACGTGTCGCTGAGTGCCACCCCGGTCACTCCAAGTGGATCAGGTCCTGCGCCGTGTCGATGTCGTACGCCTCGGCCACCTCCCCGCACTCGATCAGCGTGAGGGCGTCGGCGTGCGCCCGCAGATAGTCGCGTGCCCCTCGGTCGCCGACGGCAGTCGCCGCGATCTCCGCCCAGTGCGCGGAACCGAACAGCACCGGGTGGCCGCGCAGCCCGTCGTACGCCGCCGCCGCGAGCGTCGACGGCGAGCGGTAGGCGTCCCGCACGCGCGCGGTCGCCGCCGCGCCGATCCCCGGCTGGTCGACGAGCGAGACCAGCGCCGCGCCCGCCCCCGTGCCCTGGAGCGAGGCGAGACCGGCCCGCAGCGACGAACCCATGCCCTGCTCCCACTCCGGGTTGTCGACCAGTACGCAGCCGGGCAGCGAGGCACGCGCGCGTACGGTGCCGGCGGCGGCGCCGAGGACCACGTGCACCCGCGCGCAGCCCGCCGCGCGGAGCACCTCCACCGCGTGCTCCACCAAGGGGCGCCCCCGGTGCTCCAGGAGCGCCTTCGGCCGGCCGCCGAGGCGCCGCCCGCCACCGGCCGCCAGCAGCAGCCCGGCGACCTCGGCCGCCGCGTCCGTGCCCTCGGGGCGCGCGCTCATCGGTTCTGTCGTCATGCCCGCCGTCCTCGTGCCCGCCGTCGTGATGCCCGCTGTCGTCATGCCTCCTGGATACACCCGATCGGCGCAGCCCGTTTCGGTCTCGGCCACGGCCGGAAACTGGCGCCGCCCGTGCGCGGGGCGGTTTACTGATCCACGGCCCCCCGGCGTCTGACCAGCGCCGACCGGGGTCCTGGAAGACGCACGAGAACAGCCGCACGAAGGCGTGCGAGGGGGAGAACTGTGTTGCGAAGCGTGGGGCAGGCGCCGGTGACGGGCAGCGACGAGGACCCGCGGGTGGCGGAACTGCGCGCCGCCGTGTCCCGGCTGCGCCGTGAACTCGCCGCGCACCCGGCCGAGTTCACCGACCGGGGCATCGCCGAGGACGAACTGGCGGCACTCGCCGCGATGGCCGACGGCGGCACCCCGGAGATCCCCCGGCTGCGGCGCTCCCTGCTGCTCGTGGCGGGCGCGATCGGCTCGGTCAGCGCGCTGGCGCAGGGCCTGGCGGGGGTGCGGGGGGCGGTGGAGATGTTCGGGGAGACGGGCGGGCGCTGACGCGCGCTCCCCGGGGAGACGGGCGGGCGCTGACGCGCGCTCCCCGGGGGGTCACGCCACCCAGTGGCGGCGGCCCACGTCGTCGCCCGCCGCCCGCAGGTCCTCCGAGTCCGCCGCCGCCAGCCGGGACACCGCCTGTTCCAGCAGGTCGGGCGGGAGCGTGTACGGGATGCGGAGGCGGTGTTCGTGGGTGCCCGGGTCCGCCCCGAAGCGTGAACCGCCCTCGATCCGTACGCCGTGGGCGAGCGCCGCGCGGGCCAGCGACGACGCCACCGGCCGCCCCAGGTCCACCCAGAGCGAGAGGCCGCCCGGCGGCAACCGCCAGTGCCACTCCGGCAGATGACGGGCCAGCGACGCCGCGAGCGCGTCCCGCTGCGCCCGCAGCCCCGGCAGCCGTTCGCGCAGCACGTCGTCCATGCCCCGCAGCAGATGGAGCGCCACCAGCTGCTCGATGACGGGCGTCGCCATGTCGACCGGCACCCGCGCCATCGCCAGCTCGGTGACCAGCTTCGAGCCCGCCCGCACCCAGCCGATCCGCAGCCCGCCCCAGTGCGACTTGCTCAACGACCCCACGGTGACCACCTGCTCACCCGCGCCGAACGGCGCGAGCGAGGCGAACGGCGCGGGCGGCGGGACGTCCAGCGCGATGTCGGAGATGGTCTCGTCGATCACCAGCCAGGTGCCCGTGGACCGCGCCGTCTCCAGAATGCGCACCCGCTGCTCACGGGGCATCAGCCGGCCCGTCGGATTCTGGAAGTCCGGCACGAGGTACGCGATGCGCGGCGCCGCCTGCCGCAGCGAGGACTCGACGAGCCCGCTGTCCCAGCCGTCGTCGGTGACCGGCACGGGCACCGCCCGCAGCCCCGCGCCGCGGATCGCGTCCAGGGCGTTCGGGTACGAGGGGTTCTCCACCAGGACCCGGTCGCCCTGCCTGCCGAGCAGCGTCAGGGTCAGGGACAGCGCGTGCTGCGCGCCCGTGGTGATCAGGATCTGGTCGGGGAGCGTGGGCAGACCGCGCCGCGTGAACCGCTCGGCGACCGCCGCCCGCAACTCCAAGATGCCGTACGGGTGGTAGCCCGGCGTCGGCGCGTGCCGGGCCAGCATCGCGCCCGCCGCGCCGAGCGCCGCGCTCAGCTCCGCCTCCGGGGCCCCGGGCGCCGCCACCGCCAGGTCCAGCACGTCGTCACCCACCGGGAACGCCGCCACACTGGACGGCCGCTGCCCCTCCGGCAGCTCGGTCCAGGTGCCCGCGCCGCGACGGCTGCGCGCGTAGCCTCCCTCGCGCAGGACGTCGTACGCCGCCGTGACCGTGGCCCGGCTCACCGAGAGGGCCGTGGCCAGCTCCCGCTCGGCGGGCAGCCGGGTGTGCAGGGGGACACGGCCGTCGAGCAGCAGGGTGCGAACGCCGTGGGCGAGCGCGCGGTAGCCGGGCCGCTCCCCGGCGGTGCCGGTCAGCAGATCGGCCAGGCGGCGGCTCCCCAGCCTCCTGGACGCGCTGTCCATACCGTGGACCACCCGTGCCTCTGCCATGCCAACTCCCGCTGATTGGCCCTGCTCCCCAGGCCAATGAGCGTACAGACTCCGTTCTCGTCGGCTTCAGTCAGCTTGTTTGGCCCGGGAGGGGCACCGATGACGGGGATGTGGACACGGACCGGCAGCGGAACGGGACGTGTGGTGGTGGGGGTGAGCGGCTCCCTGGCGAGCCTCGCGGCACTGCGCGCCGCCGCCGAGGAGGCCCGGCGCAGCCGGCGCGTGCTCGTCGCGGTGATCGCCTGGGAGCCACCGGAGGGCGAGGCGCTGTATCTGCGCCACCCCGACCGGGAGTGGGCCCGCCACTGGTGGGGCGAGGCGCGGACCCGCCTCGACCGCGCCTTCGACGACGTCTTCGGCGGCACGGCGCCCGGCGTCAGGACCGAGCGCCGCGTGGTCAGGGACCGCCCGGACCGCGCCCTGAGCGACCTCGCCGCGCACCCCGACGACCTCCTGGTCCTCGGCACCCGCCCCGGCAGACACCGCCCGACCCGGACCCACCGCCGCGTCCGCGCCCGCACCGCCTGCCCGATCCTCACGGTCCCGGCGCCGCCGGTGCCGCGCCGCCTGCGCAGGACGCTGCGCGGGATGACGGCCGACGATTTCGCGCTGGCGGGGGAGTGACGAGCACCTCCGGCCGCGCGAGGGGCAGAGGAGGACGGGCATGGCAGGTGCGGAAAGCGGGCGGGTCGGATCAGGGGCGGCCGCGGATCAGGCCGCGCGCGGTGGCCGCGGCGACCGCCGCCGTACGGGAGTCCACGCCGAGCTTGGCGTAGATGTGCACCAGGTGGGACTTCACCGTGGCCTGGCTCAGGAACAGCTCCTTGCTGATCCGCTGGTTCGACAGCCCGTCCTTCACGAGGCGCAGCACCTCCAGCTCACGGCGGCTCAGCGCCTCCGCCGGCGCCCGCATGCGGTCCATCAGGCGGTGCGCGACCGCGGGCGCGAGGGCCGACCGCCCCGACGCCGCCGTGCGGACCGCCGCGGCCAGCTCCTCGGGCGGCGCGTCCTTCAGGAGATAGCCCGCCGCGCCCGCCTCCACCGCCGCGAGGATGTCCGCGTCCGTGTCGTACGTGGTCAGGACCAGGACCCGCGGCGCCCCTTGGCGCGCGGTGATCGCGGCCGTCGCCTCGGCGCCGTGCATCCCGGCACCGAACTGGAGGTCCATCAGGACCACGTCGACGCGGTGGGGCCCCACCGCCGCGGCCCGCTCCACCGCCGCCTCCGCCGTCGCCGCCTCCGCGACGATCTCGAAGTCCGGCTCCGCGTCGAGGACCGCGCGCAGCCCCGCGCGTACGACGGGGTGGTCGTCGGCCAGCAGCAGCCGCACCGTCGCCCCCGGCTCCCGGGTCACGCCGCGGCCTCCTCGGGCCGTGCGGGCAGCGGCAGACAGAGCGCGACCGCCGTGCCCTGACCGGGCGCGGACTCGACCGTGAACGTGCCGCCCAGCGACTCGGCACGCGCCCGCATCGCCGGGAGCCCGAAGCCGGAGTCACCGTCACCGAGGCCGCCGCCCCTGACGAAGCCGCAGGTGCCGCCGTCGCGCGCGGTCGTGCCGTCGGCCGCCGGGTCGAAGCCGCGGCCGTCGTCCACCACGTCCAGCGTGACCGACGCGGCCATGAACGTCAGCGTGATCTCGGCGCGGGCGGCCTCCGCGTGCCGCACCGTGTTCGCCAGCGCGGACTGCGCGACGCGGAGCAGCGCCACCTCGTACGGCGTGGGCAGCCCGGTCGGCGTACCGCTCACGGAGAACCGGACACGCGGTCCCGTGCTCGACGCGCTCAGCCGCTCCAGGGCCCCGGCGAGCGACCCGCGCTCCAGGCCGGGCGGCGAGAGCGCGCGCACGAACCTGCGGGCCTCGGCCAGGTTGTCCTGCGCCGCCGCCCGCGCCCGCTCGATGTGCGGGGCGGCGGCGGAACCGTCCGGCAGCGCGCGCTGCGCGGCCCGCAGCAGCAACTGGATCGACGACAGGCCCTGCGCGAGCGTGTCGTGGATCTCCCGGGCCAGGCGTTCGCGCTCCGCCAGCGTGCCCGCCGTCCGCTCGGCGGCGGCCAGTTCGGCGCGGGTGGCCATCAGCTCGTCGATCAGCTCGCGGCGGCGTTCGCTCTCCCGGTACAGCGTCTCGTACCCGAGGACGGTGACCACGGCCACCGCCGCGCCGAGCAGCGGCCCCAGGAAACCGCCCGGTGACACATGGGAGCTGTGCAGCAGGAAGCCGCCGATGGCGGCCGCCGCCGTGGCGAGCACCGCGGGCAGCGCCCAGCGGATCGGCAGCAGGTGCAGGTGCAGGAAGTAGAGCGGGAACGCGGCCCACAGCCCGTCCGGGGAGAGCGCGAGCAGCACCAGCCAGGCCGCGGCCAGCGCCGCCAGCCACCATGCCGCCGCGCGGTGCGAACGGGCCACGGCCGTGCTGCGCGTGCCCGCCGCGTACACGGCCGCCATGAGCAGCGCCGCCGCGGCGACTCCGGCGGGGTGCGCGGCGCCGCCGCCCGTCACCGCCTTGACCGCCGTCAGCGTGAGCAGGCCGGCGAGGAGGGCGTGCAGGCAGAGGCGGGGGGCGAGGGGGACGGGAGTGCGGGCGACGGGCAGTACGGGCTCGGGGGCGGAGTCGACGGGGACGGCGGTGGGGGGCACGATCGTGCGTCTGAGCGGCATGTGGTTTCGCTGGGGGCCGGGGGAGGTGTCGGCCTTCCACCGTACGGGGGCGGGACACCGGGGCCGTCAACCGAAAGGTTGAAAGGCCGCTGCGCACTTCGATCCGGGTGAACCGTGCCGTGGCGCGATGCCCGGCCCCGGCCCGGGGCCGCAGGGTGGGGGCATGTTCGTCGCATGGAGAGACCTGCGGTTCGCCAAGGGGCGGTTCGCCCTGATGGGGGCCGTCGTCGTGCTCATCACCCTGCTCGTCGGTCTGCTGTCCGGGCTGACCGAGGGACTGGCCAGGGAGAACACCTCGGCCATCACCGGACTGCCCGCCGACCACCTGGCGTTCGCCGCGCCGCCCGACGGCCGGTCCGTCTCCTTCACCGGTTCGGTGGTGCCCCGGCGGGCCTGGGAGGAGTGGGCCGCGCGGCCCGGCGTGACCTCCGCGCGGCCCATCGGCATCAGCACCCTCGACGCCACCTCGGGCGAACGGTCGGGCGCGGTCTCCGCCTTCGGCGTCGAACCGGACTCCGGGATCGCGCCGGACGGGGTCGCGCCGGGGCGGGCGGTGCTCTCCGAGAAGGCCGCCGACGAGCTGGGGGCCGGTGTCGGTGACCGGGTCCGGCTCGGCAGCACCGGCGTCGAGGAGCGGGTCGCGCGGATCGCGTCCGACGCCTCGTACAGCCATACGCCCGTCGTGTGGATCTCCCTCGGCGACTGGCAGCGGCTCGGGCACCGCGGGACCTCCGTGGACGAGCAGGCGACCGTGATCGCGCTGCGGACCGGGGGCGGCGTCGACCTGGCGGCCGGGGACGAGGCCGCGGGGACCGAGACGAAGTCGCTCGACGGCGCGCTCACCGCCATCGGCTCCTACCAGGCCGAGAACGGGTCCCTGCAACTGATGCGGGGCTTCCTGTTCGTGATCTCCGCGCTGGTCATAGGGGCGTTCTTCACCGTGTGGACGATCCAGCGCGGCGCCGACATCGCCGTCCTGAAGGCGCTCGGCGCCTCCACGGCCCTCCTGCTGCGGGACGCGCTCGGGCAGGCCGTCGCCATGCTCGTCGCCGGTACGGCCGTGGGGACCGGGATCGCGGTCGCGGTGGGCGCGGGCATCAGCGGCGGGGACGTGCCGTTCGTCCTGCGGCCGTCGACCGTGCTGTGGCCCGCCGCCGTGATGGTCGCGCTGGGCGTGGTCGGGGCCGGTCTTTCCGTACGGCGGATCACCTCCGTCGATCCGTTGGTGGCGTTGGGGAGTGCGCGATGAGTTCGATCGGTGAGTCGGGGTCGGGGTCGAGGTCGGGGGCGGTGACGGGGCCGGTGTCGTTGCTGCTGGAGGGGGTCACGCTTACGTATGCCGACGGCTCGGGGCGGCTGACCGCCCTGGACGGGGTGGGGCTCGATGTGCCGGGCGGGACGTTGACCGCGGTGGTGGGGCCGTCCGGGTCCGGCAAGTCCAGTCTGCTCGCCGTCGCGGCGACGCTGGTCACGCCCGATCGGGGGCGGGTGGTCGTGGACGGTGTCGAGACGGCGGCGCTGAGCCGGGCCGAGAAGGCGGAGCTGCGGCGGCGGCACATCGGCATCGTCTTCCAGCAGCCGAATCTGCTGGCGTCGCTGACGGCTTCGGAGCAGCTGGAGTTGATGGCGCACGTGGACGGGCGGCGGGGGCGGCGTGCGGCGGGGCGGGTCCGGGAACGGGCGCGGGAGCTGTTGGCCTCGGTCGGTCTCGAAGGGGAGGCGGGCCGGCGTCCGCATCAGCTGTCCGGGGGGCAGCGGCAGCGGGTGGGGATCGCGCGGGCGCTGATGAACGGGCCTGCGGTGCTGCTGGTCGATGAGCCGACCAGTGCGTTGGATCATGAGCGGGGGGCCGCGGTGCTGGAGTTGCTGGCGGGGCTGACGCGGGGGCGGGGCACGGGGGCGGGCAGGGGGGGGGGGGACCGGGGGGGGGGGGGGGGGGGCGGGCCGGGGGGGGGGGGGGGGGGAGGGGGGGGGGGGGGGGGGGGGGGGGGGGGGTGGGGGGGGGGGGTGGGGGGCCGGGGGGCTCGTCGGCCCTTGTCGTGCTGGTGGTGGCGTCCTTACGGTGACGTCGCAGTGCCGGGGTCGCCCCTGGTGCCGGATGTCCCGTCGACCGGGTGTCCCGTCGACCGGACAGTGCCG
>NZ_JAFEXF010000224.1 GCF_016905445.1 Streptomyces sp. G44 | reverse complement strand
GCGCCGGCGTCGGTGCCGGCGTGGCCCGGCGGTCGACCGCGTAGGCCGCCCCCGCGACCGCGAGGCCGAGGGCGGCGAGGACCGCGCCCGTCAGCGCCGGTGACGTCACGCCGAAGCCCGCCGCCAGGGCGAGGCCGCCGATCCAGGCGCCGCCGGCGTTGGCGAGGTTGAACGCCGCCTGGTTGGCGGAGGAGGCCAGGGACGGGGCCGCCGACGCCTTCTCCATGACCATGAGCTGGAGCGGCGAGCCCGTGGTGAACGCCGCCATGCCGAGCAGCGTGACCGCGAGCGCCGCGCTCCACCCGCTGCTCATGAGCAGCGGGAAGAGGGCGAGGACCACGGCCAGCGCGGTGAGGCCGCCGAAGAGCGTCCCCCGCAGGGAGTGGTCCGCGAGACGGCCGCCGAGGAGGTTGCCCGCGGTGGCGCCCACGCCGAACAGCGCGAGCAGCACCGTGACGCTGGACTCGGCGTAGCCCGCCGCGTCCGTCAGCATCGGCGTGATGTAGCTGTACGCCGAGAAGAGCGCGCCGAAGCCCGCGACGGTCGTACCGAGCGCCAGCCACACCGGCACGCTGCGCAGCGCCCGCAGTTCGCCGCGCAGGCCCACCGCGTCGCCGTGGCCGTGGTCGGCCGGGACCAGGAGCGCGAGCGCGGCGATGGCGACGAGGCCGATCGCGCTGACCGCGAGGAACGTGGCGCGCCAGCCGAGCTGCTGCCCCATGGCGGTGGCGACCGGCACGCCGACGATGTTGGCGACGGTCAGGCCGAGGAACATGAGCGAGACCGAGCGGGCCTTGCGCTCGGGGGCGACGAGCCCGGTGGCGACGACCGCGCCGACGCCGAAGAAGGCGCCGTGCGGCAGTCCGCTCAGGAAGCGCGCGGCCAGCAGCGACGTGTTGTCGGGGGCCACGGCGGACAGGGCGTTGCCGACGACGAACAGCACCATCAGGCCGATGAGGACCCGGCGGCGCGGCAGCTTCGCGGTGACGGCGGCGAGCAGCGGGGCGCCGATGACGACGCCGAGCGCGTACGCGGAGACGAGATGTCCGGCGGTCGGGATGGATATGTGCAGGTCGTCGGCGACGTTGGGCAGCAGGCCCATCATCACGAACTCGGTGGTGCCGATGCCGAAGGCGCCCACGGCGAGGGCGAGCAGGGCCAGGGGCATGAAGAAGTACCTTCCACGGAAACGGGGGGTAAGTTTACGTACGGAACAAAGTCTCGCGTACCCAGTATTCCGTGGGGCCAAGAACGGACGACGGGGGCGTTACGAGGAGAGGTCCACCCGTGCCGCGATCGGCAGGTGGTCGCTGCTCGTCTCCGGAAGCGTCCAGGAGGAGACCGGCTCGACGTTCTTCACCATGATCTGGTCGATGCGCGCCATCGGGAACGACGCGGGCCAGGTGAAGCCGAAGCCGTCGCCCGCCGCGCCCTGGGTGGACCGCATCTGGGAGGTGACCGCGTTCAGCGCGCGGTCGTTCATGGTGCCGTTGAGGTCGCCGAGCAGGATGACCTTGTCGAGCCGCTCGTCGGCGATGGCCTCGCCGAGCGCGTCGGCGCTGTTGTCGCGCTGGTTGGCGGTGAAGCCCGCGTCGAGCTTGACGCGCACCGACGGCAGGTGGGCGACGTAGACGGCGACGCCGCCCCTGGGGGTCTCGACCGTCGTCCGCATCGCGCGGACCCAGCCGAGCTTGATGTCGACGGGCTCCGTGCCGGAGAGGGGGTACTTGCTCCACAGCCCGACGGTGCCCTCCACCGCGTGGTACTTGTACAGCTGCGACAGCGCCTTCTCGTACGTGGGGACGGCGTCGGCGGTCAGTTCCTCCAGGGCGATCACGTCGGCGCCGGACGCGGCGACGTCCTGGGCGGTGCCGGTCGGGTCGGCGTTGTCCGCGTTGACGTTGTGCGTGGCCACCGTGAGGTCGCCGCCCGTGCCCGACTTGTCGCTGATCAGGCCGCCGAACGAGTTCAGCCAGATGATCACCGGCAGCAGCAGGGCGATCAGCGCGGTGGCGGACTTGCGGACCACCGCGACGACGAGCAGCACCGGGACGAAGACGCCGAGCCACGGCAGGAACGTCTCGGTCAGGCTGCCGAGGTTGCCGACCTCGTTGGGGATCTGCGCGTGGAAGAGCATCACCAGCGCGATGAGGACCGCGGCCCCCGCGGTGACGAGACCCCGCTTCCAGATGCCCGGGTCGCCGCGCCAGCCGTCGAGCAGGCGCCGGAACCGGGACCCCGGACGCTCGGGCTCCGAGCCGTCGCTGCCCGTCTCCGTCATATACGCCTGCGCCATGCCTTCGTCGCCTCACTGCCTGCCGTACACACCGTCGGTCCGCCCCTGAAACCCTAGGGGATGAACGGTGTCGTCCCTGCCGTCCACGACGGCCGTACAGGCACCATGACGATCAGGGCGGCGCGGCAGGTTCCTGAACAGCGCGGGAGAGCGGGTGCTGTGACGAAACGCGCATACTCGCCCGGGCCCCGCCGGGCGGGTCACGGCTGGGGCCGCAGACCCTCCAGGACGGTGTCGACGATCCGTTCGGCGAGGCCGTCGTCGAGCGGCGCGTCGGGCCGCATGACCGTGCGCACCAGCATCGGCCCGACGAGGAGGTCGTTGGCCGTCTCGATGTCCACGTCCCCGCGCAGCTCACCGCCCGCCACACCCCGCCGCAGCACCTCGTAGGTGGCGCGGCGGCGGGGCTCGACGACGGTGGTGTGGTACGCCGCCCAGAGCTTGGGCAGGGCCTTCATCTGCGCGAAGACGTTGTGCAGCAGCGCCGAGGAACGCATGTTCAGGCCGCGCCTGCGCAGGCCCTCCAGCAGGCAGATGAGGTCGTCGCGCATCGAGGTGCCCGGCAGCTCGGGGTCCGGCTCCTCGAAGACGCGCAGCACGTCGACGAAGAGGGCCTCCTTGCCGTCCCAGCGCCGGTAGATGGTGGCCTTGCCGACGCCCGCGGTCCGGGCGATGCGCTCGATGGACAGGTCGGCGAGCGGCACGCCCTCCTCCAGGAGCCGCACCACCCCCGCGATGATGGCCTGCTCCACGGCCTCGCTCCGGGGACGCCCCCGGGGGACCTTGGCGTGTACGCCCCCCTCGGTGCTGTCGACCACGTCGTCTCCGTCTCTCTCCGCGCCGGCTGCCGTGGCGATTGTCCCTCAGCGGCCGGCGGCGCCCACCGCCTCGCCCTCCCGCTCCCGGGGGCCGGGCTCCGGCGGCGTACGTCCCGGCAGGAACAGGAAGACGACCACCGTGCCGATCACGGCGACGCCCGCGCCCCACAGCGCCGTGACGTGCATGGCGTGCAGGAACGAGTCGTGGGCGGCGGCCACCAGGGGCTCCGCTCGCGGCCCGAGCTTCGCCGCGACGCCGAGGGTCGCCTCGATGGACTCGCCCGCGGTGTGCCGGGCGCCGGCGGGCAGCAGCGTCAGCTCGTCCTCGACGCCGTTGCGGTACGCCGTGGACAGCACCGAGCCGAGGACGGCGATGCCGAGCGCGCCGCCGACCTGCCGGAAGGTGTTGCTGAGGGCGGAGGCGGAACCGGCCTTCTCGCGCGGCAGGGCCTGCATGATCACGACGCTGGTGGGCGTCATGATGTGCGCCATGCCGGTGCCCATCACGAAGAAGATGAGCTCCAGGACCCAGATCGGCGTATCGGCGTCGAGGGCCGTGAAGGACGCGAGGGTCACCGCCACCAGGAGCAGGCCTCCGGTGCACACCGCCCGTACGCCGAACCGGTCAACGACCAGGCGGGCGCGCGGCGCGAAGATGAGCTGGGCCGCGGCGAGCGGCAGCAACAGCAGGCCGGTCTGGAGCGGTGAGTAGCCCCGCACGCTCTGGGTGTAGAAGACCGAGAAGAACGTGACGCCCATCAGCGCGAAGAAGACGAGCGCTATGGCGCTGATCGCCGCCGAGAAGACGCGGTTCCCGAAGTACGACATGTCGACGGACGGGTGGTCGCAGCGCTTCTCGTACAGCACGAAGACGACGAGGACGGCGAGGCCCGCGAGGGAGGTGCCGAGGACGGCGGGGTCCGTGAAGTCGGCGAGCTGGCCGCCCTTGATGATGCCGTAGACGAGCAGGACGAGGCCGACGACGGAGAGCGCGACGCCGACGAGGTCGACGCGGCCCGGCGCGGGGTCGCGCGAGTCGGGCACCAGCCAGACCATCAGGGCGACCGCGACGACCACGATCGGCACGTTGACGAGGAAGACCGAGCCCCACCAGAAGTGGTCGAGCAGGACGCCGCCGGTGATCGGGCCGATGGCGATGGCCAGACCGACGCCGCCCGCCCAGATGCCGATCGCCTTGGGCTGCTCGTCGCGCTCGAAGACGTTCATCAGGACGGCGAGGGTGGCCGGCATCACGAAGGCCGCGCCGAGGCCCATCACGGCGCGGAAGGCGATGAGGTGGACGGGTGAGCCGGAGTGCGCGGCGAGCGCCGATCCGACGCCGAAGACGACGAGCCCCGCGATCAGGACCTTCTTGCGGCCGAGCCGGTCGCCGAGCAGGCCCGCGGTGAAGAGCAGGCCCGCGAAGACCAGCGTGTAGGAGTTGATCGCCCACTCCAGCTCGCCCTGGGTGGCGCCGAGGCCGGTGGGTTCGGGGGTGGAGATCGTCTTGATGGCGACGTTCAGGATCGAGTTGTCGAGGACGACGATCAGCAGGCTGAGCATCAGCACGCCGAGAATCGCCCAGCGGCGCCGGTGCACGGCTTCGGGTATGCGAGGCGGAGTGGGAGGAGTGGACATGCGGTCCACCGTAGACCAGTTCCGATACGAGACCGTCTCGTATTGTAAAGAATTTACCCGGGACCGCGGCGGACCCGGGGCCCCCTAGCCGCCGGGTACCACCTGGTGCCACCATGGAGGGGATCCGGGGACGCCGTCAGGGCGCCTCGAGATGACAGAAGGAGCCGTTGCGATGACGCAGCTCTCGGCTGCCCAGAAGAGCGCCGACGCCCCCGCGAGCCCCCCGAGCCCCGACAGCAGCAAGGCGCTGTACGGCGGCAAGGGCACCCGGCGCATCACCGTGCGCGACATCACCGCCGCCAAGGAACGCGGTGAGAAATGGCCGATGCTCACCGCCTACGACGCGATGACCGCGTCCGTCTTCGACGAGGCGGGCATCCCCGTCATGCTCGTCGGCGACTCGGCGGGCAACTGCCACCTCGGGTACGAGACCACCGTGCCCGTCACCCTCGACGAGATGGCCATGCTGTCGGCCGCGGTCGTACGGGGCACCTCACGCGCCCTGATCGTCGGCGACCTGCCGTTCGGCTCCTACCAGGAAGGCCCCGTCCAGGCCCTGCGCTCGGCCATCCGCCTGGTGAAGGAGGCGGGCGTCGGCGCGGTGAAACTGGAGGGCGGCGAGCGGTCGCTGGCCCAGACCGAACTCCTCGTCCAGTCCGGCATACCCGTCATGTCCCACCTCGGACTGACCCCGCAGTCCGTGAACACCATGGGCTACCGCGTGCAGGGCCGCGGCGAGGAAGCGGCCCACCGGCTGCTCCAGGACGCCAAGGCCGCGCAGGACGCGGGCGCGTTCGCGGTCGTCCTCGAACTGGTCCCCGCGGAACTGGCCGCCGAGGTCACCCGCTCCCTGCACATCCCGACCGTCGGGATCGGGGCGGGCGCCGAATGCGACGCGCAGGTGCTGGTCTGGACGGACATGCTGGGCCTCACCGGCGGGAAGATGCCGCGCTTCGTCAAGCAGTACGCGGACCTGCGGGGCGTCATGGCCGGCGCGGCCAAGGCGTTCGCCGAGGACGTGGTGGGCGGGGCGTTCCCGGCGGCGGAGCACGCGGTCCACTAGGCGTGGGGCCTCGGCCGGGGGGCGCCGGCGCCGCGCGGCAGAGCGGCAGAGCGGCAGAGCGGCAACTGAACCAACGCGGTACAACGGCAGCCCGTCGAACGTCCCCCGTCGACGGGCTGCCCCGCCTCTTCCGGTATCCCGGCGGCCATTCCCCGCCCCGCCCTTTCGGTACCCCGGCGGCCATTTCCTGCTCTTTCGGTGCCCCGGCGGCAATCCCCTGCCCCGCCCCCTCCGTTGCCCGCCCCCGCCCTGCCCTTCCGGTGCCCCGGCGGCCATCCCCCGCCCTTCCGGTACCCCGGGCGGCCATCCCCCGCTCGTTCGGTGCCTCGGCAGCCATCCCCTGCCCCGCCCTTTCGGTACCCCGGCGGCCGTCCCCCGCTCTTTCGGTGCTCCGGCGGCCATCCCCTACCCCGTCGCTGCGCGCCGGTCTCTTTCCCACCCACCCGCCCGTTGCCCGGCGGGTTGCGGAAACTGTAGGAACACCGTGAAGCCGCGCGAAGCGACGGCACGGGAGACAGCCGCCGAGCAACGGGCGGGCGGGCGGGAGACACCCGGCGCGAAGCGACGGCACAGGAAACAGCCGCCGAGCAACGGGCGGGCGGGCGGGAGACACCCGGCGCGAAGCGACGGCACAGGAAACAGCCGCCGAGCAACGGGCGGGCGGGCGGGCGGGAGACACCCGGCGCGAAGCGACGGCACAGGAAACAGCCGCCGAGCAACGGGCGGGCGGGTGGGAGACATCCGGCGCGAAGCGACGGGAGAGGGGATACCCCCGGCCCCGCTCACAGCCCCCCGTACCGACCCTGTCGGCAGGATGTCGGCGGTTTGTCGGTGCCGAATGGCACCTTGTACCTCATGACGCGAATCGACAAGAACCCCGGCGGCGCAGGGAGCGCGGTCACCGTAAGGGGACTGGTCAAGCACTACGGCGAGACCAAGGCACTGGACGGCGTGGACCTGGACGTACGCGAGGGCACCGTCCTCGGCGTACTCGGCCCGAACGGCGCCGGCAAGACCACCCTCGTGCGCTGCCTGTCCACCCTGATAACCCCGGACGCCGGCACCGCCGTCGTCGCCGGGTACGACGTGACCCGCCAGCCCCGCCAGCTCCGCCGGGTGATAGGCCTGACCGGCCAGTACGCCTCGGTGGACGAGAAGCTCTCGGGCCGCGAGAACCTGTACATGATCGGGCGGCTGCTCGACCTGTCCCGCAAGGAGTCCTGGTCCCGGGCCGACGGCCTCCTCGAGCGGTTCTCCCTCACCGAGGCCGCCAAGCGCCCGGCGAACACGTACTCCGGCGGCATGCGCCGCCGCCTCGACCTGGCCGCCTCCATGATCGGCAGCCCGGCCGTCCTGTACCTGGACGAGCCGACGACCGGCCTCGACCCCCGCACCCGCAACGAGGTGTGGGCCGAGGTCAAGCGGATGGTCGCCGACGGCGTCACCGTGCTGCTGACCACCCAGTACATGGAGGAGGCCGAGCAGCTGGCCTCCGAGCTGACGGTCATCGACCGCGGCAAGGTCATCGCCAGCGGCGGCATCGACGAGCTGAAGGCGAAGGTCGGCGGCCGCACGCTGCGGATCCGCCCGGTCGACCCGCTGGAGCTGCGCCCGCTGGCGGACACCCTGGACGACCTCGGGCTGACCGGCCTCGCCACGACCACCGTGGACACCGAGTCCGGCACGGTCCTCGTCCCGATCCTCAGCGACGAGCAGCTGACGGCCGTGGTCGGCGCGGTCTCCGCGCGCGGCATCACGATCGGCTCGATCGCCACCGAACTGCCCAGCCTGGACGAGGTGTTCCTCTCCATCACCGGCCAGAAGGCCAGCGCCCCGCAGGACGCCCGCCCCGAACTCGAGGAGGTTGCCGTATGAGCAGCACCACTCTCGCGCCGCCGCCCCTCGCCCAGAGCCAGGAGGCCGACGCCCGCATAGGCCTGCGCGCCCACGTCCGCCACACCGGCGCGCTGGTGCGCCGCAATCTGCTGTGGATCCGCCAGGACCCGGAGTCGATGTTCGACGCGGTCCTGATGCCTATCGTCTTCACGCTCCTGTTCGTGTACGTCTTCGGCGGCTCGATCGGGCAGGCGCTCGGCGGCGGTCAGGACCGGTACGTGCAGTACGTGGTCCCCGGCATGATGGCGATGATGAGCATGAACATCGCCATGGCGGTCGGCACCGGCTTCAACCAGGACTTCCAGAACGGCATCATGGACCGCTTCCGCACCCTGCCGATCGGCCAGGGTTCGGTGCTCTTCGCCAAGATCGTGGTGGAGGTGATGCGGCTGCTCATCGCGACGACGATCATGATGATCGTCGGTGTCCTGGTGGGCTTCGACATCACCAACTGGGGCGGCCTGTTCGCCGCCGTGGGCCTCTCCGCGCTCTTCGGCACGGCCATCATGTGGATCTTCCTGGTGCTCGGCGTCTCGATGAAGAGCGCCCAGTCCGTGCAGGCGATGGGCTTCCTGGTCCTGATGCCGCTCCAGTTCGGTTCGTCGATCTTCGCGCCGACGAAGTCGATGCCGGGCTGGCTCCAGGCCTTCACCGACTACAACCCGCTGTCCTCGCTCGCGGACTCCGCGCGCGGCCTGATGGTCGGCGGCCCCATCGCGCACGACGTGTGGGTGACGGTCGGCTGGTCGGCGGCGCTGACGCTGGTGATGGCGCCGATCGCCATCCACAAGTTCCGCACCAAGAGCTGATCAGGGGCTCGGTGCCGGCACCGTGCACAGGGCGGTGGCCTCGTCCAGCGTGAGGCCGCCGCCGTCGGCGTACGCGGCCTCGTACGCGGCGGGACCGAGCGCGGCGCGGGCGAGCCGGGCGGCGCCCTCGTGGATCTCCCGCTCCATCGCGTTCGGGAAGTGGCCCCCGGGGTGCTCCCGCGCGGCGACCGCGAGCAGCCGGGCGGCGTCGGCGGCGCGGCTGCCGCCGTCCAGCCCGGCCAGGGCGAGGGCGGCGATGCGCAGCTGGATGGCGACGCCTTGCGGCGCGACGAGCAGCGACAGGGGCGCGCGGGCCTCCTCGATGGCGACGCGCGCGGCGGCGACGGCCTCGGCGTACCGGCCGCCGAGGGTGTCGAGCCAGGCCTGGAAGCCGTGCACGAAGCTGTCGAAGACGGCGTAGCCGACCATGTTGAACTCCTCGCGCAGCCACCGCAGGTGTGCGCGCGCCTCGTCGAGGCGGCCGGTGCGGCCGAGCACGCCGACGAGGAAGAGCCGGGCCGCGGGCACGGCCTCACCGGTGTGCGTCCGGCCGCTGTTCGCGAGGATGTCCCGCAGGAGCGCCTCGCCCCGGTCGAAGCCGTCGGCCGATTCCGTCAGGACGGAGCCGAGGCGGGCCTTGAGCACGGCCGCCTGGCTCTGGGCGCCGAGCTGTTCGGCGTAGGTGATGGCGGCCTCGTAGTCCTCGGCGGCGAGGGCGAACCGGCCGCAGCGCTCCCGTGACTCGCCCCGCGCGGAGAGCGCCTCGGCGATGCCCCACGCGTCGCCGATCCCGGTGAAGACCCGCAGCGCCTCGTCCGCGTCGCGGCTGGCCTCGTCCGCCCGGTCGGCGTGGCCGGCGAGGATGTTGGCGCGCAGTTGGAGGGCGCTGGCCAGCTCCCAGGCGTAGCCCAGCTCCCGGCAGGTCTCGACGGTCTTGTCGAGGGTGGCGCGCAGCAGGTCCGCGTCGCCGCCGAGCATCACGGCGAAGTACCAGAGACTGCCCGGTGTCCGGCAGGTCTGCGGCAGCCCCGGCCGGTAGACCTCCCGGATGCCGCGCAGCCGCGCCTCGGCCCGCGGTGTCTGCCATGCCTCCATGTCCATGTCCATGCAGGCGAGGTCGAGGAGGTGGACGCCGCGGCGGGCCTCTTCCAGGACCTCGGGGCGCATGGGCGGGGGCGCGGCCGTGCACGGTTCGTGGAGCGGGAGCGCGGGTTCGACGGGCGGGGCGAAGGGGTCGGGGCCGAGGGCCATGGTTTCGCGGGTCCAGTTGCGGGCCTCCAGGCGCAGGCCGCGGATCTCCCAGAACCAGCACAGGGAGAGCACCAGGCAGAGCGCCTCGTGCTCGTCCCCCGCGGCCACGGCGTGCCGCAGCGCGGTACGCAGGTTCTCGTACTCCACTTCGAGGCGCGCGACGGCGGCGAGCTGTCCGCTGCCGCGCAGTTCGGGGTCGGTGGTCCTGGCGACCTCGCGGTAGTGCACGAGGTGGGCGCGCTCGGCGGCGGCGCGGTCCCCCGCTTCGTCGAGCCGTTCGCCCGCGTACTCGGCGACGGTTTCGAGCAGCCGGTAGCGCATGCCCGCGCCGGGCAGGGGCGAAGGGGCGGCGACGACGAGGGACTTGTCGACGAGGGAGCCCAGCAGGTCGGCGACATCGTATGGACCGCCGTCACCGCCGTCACCGCCGTCACTGCCGTCACTGCCGTTGTGCTCGCCGTCGTCCCTTTGACCGTCGTCCCCTTGACCGCCGTCGCCGTCGCCGCGCGCGCAGACCGCCTCCGCGGCAGCGAGGTCGCAGCCGCCCGCGAAGACGGACAGCCGCCGCAGGACGGCGCGTTCGGGGGCGTCGAGCAGGTCCCAGGACCAGTCGACGACGGCGCGCAGGGTCTGCTGGCGGGGCAGGACGGTGCGGGCGCCGCTGGTCAGGAGGCGGAAGCGGTCGTCGAGCCGGTCGGCGATCTGGCGCGGGGTCAGCAACCGCAGGCGGGCGGCGGCCAGTTCGATGGCGAGCGGCAGCCCGTCCAGGCGGCGGCAGATCTCGACCGCGGCGGCCGGGTCGTCGTCGACGGTGAACCCCGGCCGGGCGGCGGCCCCGCGCTCGGCGAACAGCCGCACCGCGACCGGCTCGGGCAGCGGATCGACGGGGCGCAGCGCCTCGCCGCGCACCCCGAGGGGTTCGCGGCTGGTGGCGAGGACGGTCAGGCCGGGGCAGCGGGTGAGGAGTTCGTCGGCGAGGCGGGCGGCGGCCTCCACGACGTGCTCGCAGTTGTCCAGGATGACCAGCATGCGGCGCTCCGCGCAGTGCTCGACGAGCCGGACGACGGGGTCCTCGCCGTGCCGCTCCGACAGCGCCCGCATCTCCTCGGCGCCGGCGCCGCGCAGCACGGTCTCGCGGGCGCCAAGTGCGCTGAGGACGGCCTCGGGAACGTCCGCCGGGTCCTCGACGGGCGCGAGTTCGGCCAGCCACACGCCGTCCGGAACGTCGGCGGCGAGGGTCTCGGCGGCCTCCTGGGAGAGCCGTGTCTTCCCGGCGCCGCCGGGGCCGATCAGCGTGACGAGCCGGGCCCGCGTGAGGTCGGCCCGCAGCGCCGCGATGTCGGCCTCGCGCCCGACGAAGGAGGTGAGGCGGGCGCGGAGGTTGCCGTGGGTCCGGGGCCGTGCCAGCGCCGGACCCACGGGCGGCGCCATTCCGGCGGACGGCGCCGTTCCGGTGGACGGCGCCGTTCCGGTGGACGGCGCCGTCCCGGTGGACGGTGTGGGCGGGGCGTGCAGCAACTCCGCGTGCAGGGCCCGGAGTTCTGGCCCCGGGTCGGCGCCCAGCCGGTCAGCGATGCCGCGTCGTATGTCCTCGTACGCGGCGAGCGCCTCCGCCGGGCGGCCGGCGTCGCGCAGCGCGCGCAGCCGCAGGGCCTGGAGCGGCTCGTCCAGGGGGTGGGTGCCGCAGAGGGCGGCGAGTTCGGGCAGGACCTGTGCCGCCCGGCCGAGGGCGAGGGCCGCGGTCAGTCCGGC
>NZ_JAFEXF010000223.1 GCF_016905445.1 Streptomyces sp. G44 | reverse complement strand
CGGTTACTGGCGCCGCCGCGGCCTCGCCGTCGAGCGCGACCACGTCGCCGCCGCCCCCGGCGCCCCGCCCCTGCTGCTCGCCCTCACCGCGGCCCTCGGCGGCGGAGGCCAGCTCGGGCAGCACGGGAAGGCCCTGCCCCAGCGGGGCCGGACCGTACCGGACGGGGCCACGGCCCCCGGAGTCCAACCGCCTCATGCGTACCTCCGTGCACTCACACCGCGACCCCAACAGCCGCTCGCGGCATCCAGGCCGCCACCGGGCGGCTCGCCGTGCAAGCGGCCCGCACCTGAGGCCGACTCGGGCAGCACGGCAACGCCCTGCCCCAGCAGGGACGGGCCATACCGGACGAGGCCACGGCCCCCGGAGTCCAACCGCCTCATACAAACCTCCGCGCACTCACACCGCGACCCCAACAGCCGCTCGCGGCATCCAGCAGAGCGGGACCGCCACCAGGCGGCTCGCCGTGCGAGCGACCCGCGGCCGAGGCCGACTCGGGCAGCACGGCAACGCCCTGCCCCAGCAGGGACGGGCCATACCGGACGGGGCCACGGCCCCCGGAGTCCAACCGCCTCATGCGTACCTCCGCGCACTCACACCGCGACCCCAACAGCCGCTCGCGGCATCCAGGCCGCCACCGGGCGGCTCGCCGTGCGAGCGACCCGCGGCCGAGGCGGCGGCAGAGGCCAGCTCGGGCAGCACGGGAAGGCCCTGCCCCAGCGGGGCCGGACCGTACCGGACGGGGCCACGGCCCCCGGAGTCCGTCCGCCTCATGCGTACCTCCATGCACTCGTGTGGGTCTCCTGCCCCCGTGGGGCGGGGTCTACCCGGATGACCCCCATCACAGCGCTCTCCCCCGCCTCGCGCCCGCTCTGGCCCCCGCCCGGGTGAGCCCGACGGCAGGGCCGGGCGACGCCGGTCCGGGCGCGCGAGAGGGGCCCCGACCGGTCGGTTCCGACCGGTCGGGGCCCCTCGCCGCGGGCCTCAGCGGGCCAGGGAGACCAGTTCGCGCTCCAGGCCGCGTCCCTTCGTCTCGACGAGCGCCGCCGCGACGTCCGCCAGTTTCCGGTTCGTCGTCTGGGAGATCCGCCGCAGCACCGAGAACGCCGCGTCGGCCTCGCAGCCCAGGACGTGCATGACGATCCCGCAGGCCTGGTCCACGACGGGCCGGGTGCGCAGGGCGGTGCCCATCTGGTCGAGCTCGGTCAGGGCGGCGCGGTAGTGCCGGTCGCGCACGAAGCTCGCCGTGGCGAGGTCGCCGAGGGCCTGGGCGGGGCCGTGCCGCGCGTCGCCGAACGAGCCGGGGCGGAAGCCGAACAGGGTGAGGGTGACCGTGAGCCCGGCGCGCTGGAAGGGCAGCGTGACGCTGGAGCGTACGCCCGAGTCGAGGGCCAGCGCGCGGTACGCGGGCCACCGCTCGTCGCGCAGGAGGTCCTGGGAGCCGACCGGCGTGCCCCTCTCCTCGGCGGCGGGTATGGGGCCCTCGCCGGTGCGCAGCTGCACCGCGACGAGACCGGCCAGGTCGGGGTGGGTGACGGTGGTGGGGTGTTCGTCGCCGCCGTCGGTGACGGTGGTGCCGGCGCCGCAGCATCCGGGGGTGCAGCGCACGGCCTGTTCGGAGAGTTCGGAGAGCCTGCGTCCGGGCAGGGCGGTCTCGGGGCGGAGCAGGTCCGGGTCCGGCAAGGGAGCCATGGGCGTTCCTCCTCTCTTCCCGGCTTCCCCCGCGGCCCTCCGGAAAACGGCGGCAGCGGCTAGGTTCGGACCCATGTCCCAGACGGAGGAGTTCGGTGAAGACCTCGCGGATTTCGTGCGCCGGGTCGCGGAGCTGAAGTCGGCGCGGTCCCTCCCGCCGGACGACCTCGGCACGGTGCTCGACGCGGCCATCTTCGAACTGAACCATGTGGCCGAGCAGTTGTGGCCGACGTACGAGCGGCTGAGCGCCGACGGGACGCCGGGCGGCGGCGCACCGGACCGCGACGAGCAGCGGCTGCTGCGGGCGATCTTCCAGCGGCTGCCGCTGCCGGTGGCGCTGCTCGACCGGGAGACCGTGGTGCGGCGGATGAACGTCGCGGGGACGGCGTTGACCGGGGTCCGCGCGGGCTATGCGGCGGGCCGGCCGCTGACCGGCTTCCTGGTGCACGCGGACCGGGTGGCGTTCCGTTCGCAGACCGCCGCCGTCGCCCGCGGGGGGGGGGGCCGCGCCCCGAGCGGGCAGGGCCACGCCTGCTCCGGGCTACTCCCCGGGCCACTGCGGCTTCCGCTTCTCGTTGAACGCCGCGACGCCCTCCGCGCGGTCGCCCGAGAAGGCCACCGTGCGCCACGCCGCGTCCTCCACCTCAAGGCCGGCGCGCAGGTCGAGGCCGTGCCCGAGACGCAGGGCGCGCTTGGCGGCGCGCAGGCCGACGGGCGAGTTGACGGCCATGCGGGCAGCCAGCGCGAGCGCCTCCGCGCGGTCCTCGCCCTGCTCCACCAGCAGGTCCACCAGGCCCAACTCCCGCGCCTCGGCCGCCTCCACGCGCCGCGCCGAGAAGATCAGCTCGGCGGCGCGGGCGGCGCCGACGCGGCGCGGCAGGAGCTGCGTACCGCCGCCGCCGGGGATGACGCCGACGGAGACCTCGGGGAGCCCGACGACCGCGGTCGGGTCGGCGACGATCACGTCGCAGGAGAGCGCCAGTTCGAACCCGCCGCCCAGCGCGAAGCCGTGCACGGCCGCGATCGTCGGCATGGGCAGTTCCAGTACGCCGGTGTAACAGGCCCGCGAGGTGGGGCGCTGGCGCAGCAGCTCGGCGTCGCTGAGGGAGTTGCGCTCCTTCAGGTCGGCGCCGACGCAGAACGCCCGCTCGTGGGTGGAGGTCACCACGACGACGCGGGCGTCGCGGTCCTCGGCGAGGGCGGCGCAGGCGGCGGCGACGGACCGCGCCAGCTGCGCGGAGACGGCGTTCATCGCCTTCGGACGGTCCAGGACGAGTTCGGCGACATGGCCGTGCCGCCTGACCACCACGTACTCCCCGTACCGCTGCTCGTCACCCATGACCGATGCCTCCCGCCGGTTAACGACCGTTACCCGAGGATCATGTCAGCCGGGCCCGGCGCCGGAAAGGGGTCCCGGGCCTTCGGGCGGGCGGCGGGCTCACGTACGGAGGGCTCACGTACGGCGGGCCAGCAGCCACGGCTCGACGACGCCGAGGCCGCGGACGGGCCGCTGCCACATCGGCTGGAGCGCGAAGCGGTACGCGGGCGGCTCCTCGCCCTCCTTCTCCGCCGCGGCGGCCGCCTCCGCGGCCTGTGCCTCGGAGGCGGGCGCGTCCCCGGTCCGCGTCAGCTCCTTCGCGAAGGCGCCGTCCACCAGCACCGCGTCGCGGGGCGCTATCGACGTGAGCCGGCTCGCGAGGTTCACGGTCGTCCCGAAGACGTCGCCCATCCGGGTCGTCACGGTCCCGAAGGCCATGCCGACGCGCAGCTCCGGCATCGTCTCGTCGTTGGCCATGGTCTCGATGAGCCGCAGCGCGATCTCCGCGGCGATGCCCGCGTCGTCGGCGGCGTACAGGACCTCGTCGCCGAGGGTCTTGATGAGCCGCCCGCCGTGCGCGGCGACCAGGTCCGCGGCGGTGGTCTCGAAGGCCTCGACGAGTTCGCCGAGTTCCTCCTCCTCCATGCGGCGGGTCAGGCGCGTGAAGCCGACGAGGTCGGCGAAGCCGACGGCGAGCCGCCGGTCCACCATCTCCTCGTCGTCCGCGGCCTGCACGACGCGGCCCGTGGCGGCGGCGAGCTGGCGGCGCCAGACGTAGACGAGGAACTCCTCCAGCTCGGGCAGGAGCAGCTCGATGAGCGGGTACGTGACCTCGGTACGGGTCATGCCCGGCTCGGGCGGTTCGGTCAGCCCCTCCAGGAAGGAGTCGATCTGCCACTCGGCCAGCCGTGCGGTGGTCTGCCCGGTCGACCGGGCCACCTGGACCGCCATGGCCTCGCTGAGCAGGCCGGCCTCGACCAGACCGGCCAGGCGCCGCAGGGCGAGTACGTCGGCCTCGGTCAGGGCCTTGGCCTGGCCGATGTCGGGGAAGCCCATGGCCCGCCAGAAGCGGGAGGCCAGCTCCATCGAGACGCCCGCGCTGCGCGCCGCCTGGAAGGGGGTGTAGCGGCGGTCGGCGCCGAGGATCAGCTGTTCGAGCCGCAGGGCGAGGGGGTCCTTCGCGGATTCGCCGTCCGCCTTGTCGTCCACCTCGGGGATCCCGGAGGCGTCGGTCCCGGCCGGGCCTGCGGGGTGGGCGGGTCCGCCGTCGGGGCCGCGCTGTGCACCCGCGCCGGAGCCCGTGTCGTCGACGGTCACGCCTGCTGCCCTTCCGATCTGCCGCGGTCAGTATCGACCGGCGTCAACTTTACGGCAGGTGTGCCGCAGCTCACTTCCGACTCCCCGGGAGCCGGGGGGCGCCCCGGGGGGGCGCGGGGTGCGGATCGGCTGCGGGGCGGTTCGTGGTTGCCCGCGGCGTTCCCTGTGGGCCTTATGGGGCCGGTTCGTCGGGTGCGGGTGTGTGGGGGTTGCTCGCGCCGTTCCCCGCGGCCCCCCTGCGGGGCCCGTTCGTCGGGTGCGGGTGCGGGGGGGTTGGCCGCGCCGCCTACGGGGCCCGTTCGCCGGGTGCGGGTGCGTGGGGGGTGCTCGCGCCGTTCCCCGCGCCCCCCTGCGGGGCCCGTTCGTCGAGTGCGGGTGCGTGGGGGTTGGCCGCGCCGTTCCCCGCGCCCCCTACGGGGCCCGTTCGCCGGGCGCGGGTGCGTGGGGGTTGGCCGCGCCGTTCCCCGCGCCCCCTACGGGGCCCGTTCGCCGGGCGCGGGTGCGTGGGGGTTGGCCGCGCCGTTCCCCGCGCCCCCTACGAGGCCCGTTCGCCGGGCGCGGGTGCGTGGGGGTTGGCCGCGCCGTTCCCCGCGCCCCCTACGAGGCCCGTTCGCCGGGCGCGGAGGTCAGGGGGCCGGGCGCAGGTGCACGATGTCGCCCGCTCCTACCGGTTCCTGTACGCCCTCCTCCGTCGCCAGGACCAGGCGGCCGTCGCCGTCCACCGCCACCGCCTCTCCCACGATCGCCCTGTCGCCCGGGAGCTCCGCCCGGACCCGGCGGCCCAGCGTCGCGCAGCCCGCCGCGTACGCCTCCTGGAGGCGGGAGGCGGCCGGGTCGCCGGATGCCTCGCGCCAGGCGCCGTACCACTGCTCCAGCGAGCGCAGCACGGCCCGCAGCAGGGGATCGCGGTCCGTCGTGGTCGCCCCGGCGAGCGCCAGCGAACCGGCCGTCGGCACCGGCAGCTCGTCCGCACGCAGCGTAACGTTGAGGCCGATGCCGATGACGACACCGCCGTCCGACCCTGCGCGCTCCGCGAGGATGCCCCCGGCCTTCCGCTCCTCGTCGCCGACGGTCACCAGGACGTCGTTGGGCCACTTGAGCGCGGTGTCCACCCCCGCGACCCGCGAGAGCCCCGTGGCGACGGCGACGCCGGTGAGCAGCGGCAGCCATCCCCACCGCTCGACGGGCACCTCGGCGGGCCTGAGCAGGACGGAGAAGAAGAGCCCGGAGCGGGCGGGCGCCGACCACTGCCGGTCCAGGCGACCGCGCGCCGCGCTCTGCTCCTCGGCGACCAGCACGGCTCCCTCGGCGAGGCCGTCGGCGCGGGCCACGAGGTCGGTGTTGGTGGAACCGGTGCGGGCCACCACGTCCAGGGAGGACCACAGCCCGCCCTTCCGCAGCAGCGTCCGCCGCAGGGAGGCGGCGTTCAGCGGCGGCCGGTCCAGGTCGGACCAGCGGTTGTCTTCAGCATTCGACGGCGTCATGCAAGCCACCCTAGGTGTGGTAAACGCCGCACTGCCGAACCGTATCCGCGCCGATACGCTACGGGTCAGTAGCCAGCCGTAAAGCCGCCATACGCACCTTTGAGCAGGCAGGGAGCCGCATCCCTATGTCCGAGATCGACATCCACACGACCGCCGGCAAGCTCGCGGACCTCCAGCGCCGCATCGAGGAGGCGAAGCACGCGGGGTCGGCCCGCGCGGTCGAGAAGCAGCACGCCAAAGGGAAGCTGACGGCGCGTGAGCGGATCGAACTGCTCCTCGACGAGGGCTCCTTCGTGGAGTTCGACGAGTTCGCGCAGCACCGCTCGACCAGCTTCGGCCTGGAGAGCCACCGCCCCTACGGCGACGGCGTGGTGACCGGTTACGGCACCGTCGACGGCCGCCCCGTGGCCGTCTTCTCGCAGGACTTCACGGTCTTCGGCGGCGCGCTCGGCGAGGTCTTCGGGCAGAAGATCGTCAAGGTCATGGACTTCGCCCTGAAGACGGGCTGCCCGGTCATCGGCATCAACGACTCCGGCGGCGCCCGCATCCAGGAGGGCGTCATGGCCCTCGGCATGTACGGCGAGATCTTCCGCCGCAACACGCACGCCTCGGGCGTCGTCCCGCAGATCAGCCTGATCGTCGGCCCCTGCGCGGGCGGCGCGGTCTACTCCCCGGCGATCACCGACTTCACGGTCATGGTCGACCAGACCTCGCACATGTTCATCACCGGTCCCGACGTCATCAAGACGGTCACCGGCGAGGACGTCGGCTTCGAGGAGCTGGGCGGCGCCCGCACCCACAACTCCACGTCGGGCGTGGCGCACCACATGGCGGGCGACGAGAAGGACGCCATCGAGTACGTCAAGTCGCTGCTGTCCTACCTGCCCTCGAACAACCTCAGTGAGCCGCCCGCCTTCCCCGAGGAGGCGGACCTGGCGCTCACCGACGAGGACCGCGCCCTCGACACGCTGATCCCGGACAGCGCGAACCAGCCGTACGACATGCGCGGCGTGATCGAGCACATCCTGGACGACAACGAGTTCCTGGAGACGCAGCCGCTGTTCGCGCCGAACATCCTCACCGGCTTCGGCCGCGTCGAGGGCCACCCGGTGGGCGTCGTCGCCAACCAGCCGACGCAGTTCGCCGGCTGCCTGGACATCGACGCCTCCGAGAAGGCCGCGCGGTTCGTGCGCACCTGCGACGCCTTCAACGTGCCGGTGCTGACCTTCGTCGACGTGCCGGGCTTCCTGCCGGGTGTCGAACAGGAGCACACGGGCATCATCCGGCGCGGCGCCAAGCTCATCTACGCCTACGCCGAGGCCACCGTCCCGCTCATCACGATCATCACGCGCAAGGCCTTCGGCGGCGCCTACGACGTCATGGGCTCCAAGCACCTGGGCGCCGACCTGAACCTCGCCTGGCCGACCGCGCAGATCGCGGTGATGGGCGCGCAGGGCGCGGTGAACGTCCTGCACCGCCGCACCATCGCCGCCGCCGGTGACGAGGAGGCCCAGGAGGCGACGCGGGCGCGCCTGATCCAGGAGTACGAGGACGCGCTGCTCAACCCCTACACCGCGGCCGAGCGCGGCTACATCGACGCCGTGATCATGCCGTCGGAGACCCGCTCGCACCTCGTGCGCGGCCTGCGTCAGCTGCGTACGAAGCGGGAGACCCTGCCTCCGAAGAAGCACGGCAACATCCCCCTGTAGTTCCCCGCACTCCCCTAAGGAGGAGCCCTCGTGATCAAGGTCGTACGGGGCAACCCGACCCCGGAGGAGCTGGCCGCCGCCGTGGCGGTGGCCCGGGGGCGCGCGGCGGCGGGGGCGGCCCAGCCGTCCGGGGCGCCCGCGCCGCCCGCCGCGTGGGCCGACCCCGCGCGCGTGGCCCGCCACCGGCTGCCCGCGCCCGGTCCCATGGCGTGGGGCCGCACGTACTGGCCCGGCTAGGCGGATCGGGCCGGGGGAAGTTGAGTACGCGTACTCAGGCGCCCCGGCCCGCCCGGTCGCAGTATCGAGGACATGCTGTGGTCGGACCCGGAGAACAACCCGCCCAAGGACATGCGGGACATGCAGGCGAAGATGCGCCGGGCGGGCTTCGTCCTCGCCCTGGCCATGGTCGTCGCGATGTTCGTGCTCGGCATCCACTGAGCGCCGGACGCGCGCGGCCGGGCAGTCGCTACGCTGACCGGCATGAGTGATCAGCCACGCCGTCTCGTCCTCGCCTCGCAGTCCCCCGCGCGCCTCGGCCTGCTCCGGCAGGCGGGCCTCGCCCCCGAGGTGATCGTCAGCGGCGTCGACGAGGACAAGGTCTCCGCGCCCACCCCCGCCGAGCTGGCCCTCGCCCTGGCCGAGGCGAAGGCCTCCGTCGTCGCCGCGCGGCCCGAGGTCAAGGGCGCCCTGGTCATCGGCTGCGACTCCGTCCTGGAGCTGGACGGCAAGGCGCTGGGCAAGCCCGCCGACGCCGAGGACGCGACCGCCCGCTGGAAGGCCATGCGCGGCCGCGCGGGCGTCCTCCAGACGGGCCACTGCGTCCACGACACCGCCTCCGGGGCGTACGCGTCGGCGACGGCCTCCACCGTGGTCCGCTTCGGTGAGCCCTCCGACGAGGAGATCGCCGCGTACGTGGCGAGCGGCGAACCGCTGCATGTCGCGGGCGCGTTCACGCTGGACGGCCGCTCGGCGCCGTTCATCGACGGCATCGACGGCGACCACGGCAACGTCATCGGCCTCTCGCTGCCGCTGCTGCGCCGCCTGCTCGGCCGACTGGGCGTCGGCATCACGGAGTTGTGGGCGTAGGTCCGGCGGCGGGTGCCGGGAGACCGCCCTCGCGCGCCCGCTTCTCGTACGCCACGAGCGTGAGGACGATCAGGCCGAGCACGGCCATCATGAAGGCGAACGCGGGCCAGCCCACCAGGCCGACGCAGAAGGCGCCGAGGACACCGTGCACGACCGCGCAGCTGATCAGCAGCAGGCGGCCGAAGCGGCCCGGGGCGCGGTCCCGGACGCCGGCGAGGGCCAGGACGGCGCCGCACAGCGCGAGGTAGCCGCCGAAGAGGGCCCCGCCGATCCACGTCGAGACGGTCATCGCGTGCGGATCGAGGCCGGCCAGGGACATGTCCTGCTTGTCGACGACCAGGCCGAGGAACCAGTTGAGCAGCGCGATGCCCACCGCCTCCGCGAGGAGAACGAACGCGCCCACCCAGGCCACCGGTCTGCGCGCCACGGCGCCCCACCCGCCTTCCGCTTCTGTTACCGCTGGTACGTCGAGCCATCGCGAACGCTACTAACGGGTAAACCCAGGGACAAGGGCCGCGCGGAAGGCAAAGAATCATTGGGCCATTCGTAGGGACTCCACAAAGAAAGCAGGCGCGGCAGAGCACGGGTTCACAGAGACCTTGAACACACCGGAGGGCTAGGCTGCCGGGAAGGAACCCTGCGTACCGTGGTGGCACAAGGGTTTTCGCGGGACGAGGGGGCCTGGCATCACACTCCGTGTGGGCAAGCTCACCCTTGGGGACGGGTCGTAAGGCCGTGTCGGCAGTCCCTAAACTCGGCTTGTTTCAAGGAGGGAGCCATCGTGCGCAAGGTGCTCATCGCCAACCGTGGCGAAATCGCTGTCCGCGTTGCTCGGGCATGCCGGGACGCAGGGATCGCGAGCGTAGCCGTCTACGCAGACCCCGACCGGGACGCTCTGCACGTCCGGGCGGCCGATGAGGCGTTCGCGCTGGGCGGTGACACTCCGGCCACCAGCTACCTGGACATCTCCAAGGTGCTGGCGGCGGCCAAGGATTCAGGGGCGGACGCGATCCACCCCGGTTACGGCTTCCTTTCGGAGAACGCCGACTTCGCGCAGGCCGTCATCGACGCGGGCCTGAACTGGATCGGCCCGCCGCCGCAGGCCATCCGCGACCTGGGGGACAAGGTCGCCGCGCGGCACATCGCGCAGCGCGCCGGCGCCCCGCTCGTCGCGGGCACCCCCGACCCGGTCTCCGGCGCCGACGAGGTCGTCGCCTTCGCCGAGGAGCACGGGCTGCCCATCGCCATCAAGGCCGCGTTCGGCGGTGGCGGGCGCGGCCTGAAGGTCGCCCGCACCCTCGAAGAGGTCCCGGAGCTGTACGACTCGGCGGTGCGCGAGGCCGTGGCCGCCTTCGGCCGCGGCGAGTGCTTCGTGGAGCGCTACCTCGACAAGCCCCGGCACGTGGAGACCCAGTGCCTCGCCGACAAGCACGGCAACGTGGTCGTCGTCTCCACCCGTGACTGCTCGCTCCAGCGCCGCCACCAGAAGCTGGTGGAGGAGGCCCCCGCGCCGTTCCTCTCCGAGGCGCAGGTCGCGGAGTTGTACGCCTCCTCCAAGGCGATCCTCAAGGAGGCCGGCTACGTCGGCGCGGGCACCGTCGAGTTCCTCGTGGGCGTCGACGGCACGATCTCCTTCCTGGAGGTCAACACCCGTCTCCAGGTGGAGCACCCGGTCACCGAGGAGGTCGCCGGCATCGACCTGGTCCGCGAGATGTTCCGCATCGCCGACGGCGAGGAGCTCGGCTACGGCGACCCCGAACTGCGCGGTCACTCCTTCGAGTTCCGCATCAACGGCGAGGACCCGGGCCGCAACTTCCTGCCCGCGCCCGGCACGGTGACGAAGTTCGAGGCCCCCTCCGGCCCCGGTGTCCGCCTGGACGCGGGCGTCGAGTCCGGCTCGGTCATCGGCCCGGCCTGGGACTCGCTCCTGGCCAAGCTGATCGTGACCGGCGCGACGCGCGAGCAGGCGCTCCAGCGTGCCGCCCGCGCGCTCGCGGAGTTCAACGTGGAGGGCATGGCCACGGCCATCCCGTTCCACCGCACCGTCGTCAAGGACCCGGCGTTCGCGCCCGAACTGACCGGCTCCAGCGACCCCTTCACGGTCCACACCCGGTGGATCGAGACGGAGTTCGTCAACGAGATCCCGGCCTTCACCGCGCCTGCCACGGACGCCGAGGCCGATGAGGAGCCGGGCCGCGAGACGGTTGTCGTCGAGGTCGGCGGCAAGCGCCTTGAGGTCTCCCTGCCCTCCTCGCTCGGCATGACGATCGCCCGCACCGCGGCGGCGGGCGGCGCCCGCCCCAAGCGCCGCGCGGCCAAGAAGTCCGGCCCGACCGCCTCCGGTGACACCCTCGCCTCGCCCATGCAGGGCACGATCGTCAAGATCGCGGTCGAGGAGGGCCAGGAGGTCAACGAGGGCGACCTGGTCGTCGTCCTTGAGGCCATGAAGATGGAACAGCCCCTCAACGCCCACAAGACGGGCACGATCAAGGGCCTCACGGCGGAGGTGGGCGCGAGCCTGACCTCCGGCGCGGTGATCTGCGAGATCAAGGACTGACCCCCCTCCTCCCCCCGGGCACCGGGGAGAGGAGCACGCGCGGCGCGGGCCGGGCCGGACCTTCCGGCCCGGCCCGGTTGTGCTTCGGGGCCCACGGGTATATCAAGCCCGTCCGGCGTTCGAGGACGGACTCGGCCCAGCCAGTGACCGGACGGGCCGTGGCGCGGGGCACTTCCGCAACCGCCGCGCCCCGCCCCGCGTCCTCTCCCGCGTAGAGCCGAAGACCACGGGGGGCTTCAGTGACATGCACGGGGGATGTACTGGGTCTGCTGGCCGCGACGGGGGCCGTCGCGGGTGCCGCCTGCCTCGCGGCGGCCGCCGGCGCCGGGGGGGGTCGGGCGGGCGGGGCGGGCGGGGGGACTGGGGCCGGGCGGGTCGGGGCCGCGCGCAGGGGAATGAGCCCGGGCGGTCGAGGGGTGGGGAGGCGTCTTCCTGACGTGCCTCCTGAGGGGTGGGGCGCGTGCTGATGGGGACGCGGAGTGCGCGGCCAGGGGCGCGGGTGCCC
>NZ_JAFEXF010000222.1 GCF_016905445.1 Streptomyces sp. G44 | reverse complement strand
CGCGAGCACTGCCCGCACCGTCCACCGGGTCTCCGCGCCCCCGCCGCGCGCCGGCTTCGGCGGCAGCATCACCTCGGCGTGCCCGCCGGGGCCGGTCGCGGGCACCGCCAGGGCGCCGTCGGCGACGCTCACGCCGTCCACCTCGTACGACCAGGTGAAGGCCAGGTGGGTGAGGTCCGCGAAGTCGTGGAGGTTGGTGACGCGGACGGTGCCGGCGCGGCCGTCGCCCTCGACGCGGACCGGCTCGATCACCTTCTTGTACTCGACGAGGCCGGGGGACGGCGTCCGGTCGGGGAACACCAGGCCGTCGCAGACGAAGTTGCCGTCGTGCAGCTCCTCGCCGAAGTCGCCGCCGTAGGCGTAGCCGTACGCGGGATGTGCGAGGCCGTGGTCGATCCACTCCCAGATGAAACCGCCCTGGAGCCGCTCGTACGTCTCGAAGAGCCGCTGGTACTCACTGAGGCCGCCGGGGCCGTTGCCCATCGCATGCCCGTACTCGCAGAGGAGGAAGGGGAGTTCGCGGCGCCTGCCGGGGCCCTCGTCCTCGCCCCGGCCGATCCGCTCGACCTCGGCGTGGTCGGCGTACATCCGGGAGTAGAGGTCGGTGTCCGCGCAGGAGCCGTCGCCCTCGTAGTGCAGGAGGCGGCCGCCGTCGCGTGCGCGGATCCACTCGGCCATGGCGGTCAGGCCGCGGCCCGTCCCGCACTCGTTGCCCAGCGACCACATGATGACCGAGGGGTGGTTCTTGTCGCGCTCGACCATGCGGGCCGCGCGGTCCAGGAGGGCGGGCGTCCAGCGGTCGTCGTCGACGGGGTTGCCGCGCCAGCCGACCGCCTGGAAGCCGTGGGTCTCCAGGTCGCACTCGTCGACGACCCACAGGCCGAACTCGTCGCACAGGTCGAGGAAGGCGGGGTGCGGCGGATAGTGGCTGGTGCGGACGGCGTTGATGTTGTGCCGCTTCATCAGCAGGACGTCCGCGCGCATGGTGTCGAGGTCGAGGGCGCGGCCCGTCTCCGGGTGGAACTCGTGCCGGTTCACGCCCCGGAAGAGGACCGGCCGTCCGTTGACCTTGATGAGCCCGTCCTCCAGGGCGACCGTGCGGAAGCCGACGCGCAGCGGGATCCGCTCGCCGGCCGTCGCCAGGACCCCGTCGTAGAGCCTCGGCGTCTCGGCGGTCCACGGCTCGACGGGCACGGTGACCTCCTCGCCCGTCGCCACGTCGATACCCAACTCGGCTACGGTGACGCGCCCTTGGACGTCCGCGTCGACCCGCAGCGTGCCCGTCCCCGCGCGGTGGTCGTACGACGCGTGCACGAAGTGGTCGCCCGCGCGGCCCTCGGGCCGGTGCAGCAGCGTCACGTCGCGGAAGATGCCCGGCAGCCACCACTGGTCCTGGTCCTCCAGGTACGACCCGGCGGACCACTGGTGGACGCGGACCGCGAGGACGTTTCCCTCGGGGCGCAGCAGCGCGCCCACGTCGAACTCGTGGGCCAGCCGGGACCCCTTGAAGCCGCCGAGCTCCGTGCCGTTGAGCCAGACGCGGGCACAGGACTCGACCCCGTCGAAGCGCAGGGCGGCGGTGCCGGCGGTCGGCCAGCCGACGGGCAGGTCGAAGGTGCGCAGGTGGTCGCCGGTGGGGTTCTCGGCGGGCACCCGCGGCGGGTCCACCGGGAACGGATAGAGCTGGTTGGTGTACTGGGGCGCGCCGTGGCCCTGGAGGACCCAGTGGCCGGGGACCGTGATCTCGTCCCAGCCCCCGCTGTCGTACCGGAGGGCGGCGAACGCGTCGTCCTCGGCGTCGGCGGTGGGGGAGAGGCGGAAGCGCCAGGTGCCGTTGAGGGAGAGGGCGAGGGCGTCCGACGCCGCGTACCACGCGCGGGGCGGGAGGGTGCCCGCGCCGGGGGAGACATCCTCGTGGTGGTCTTCGGGGGAGCGGAGATCCATGCGGTCCATCAGACCGTGCCGGGGCGGGGCTCACAATTGTTTCGGAGCGGGAGTCGATGGACTCTTCGGGCGCCGTTTGGACGCGCGCGGCGCGGAAGTGCGGATAGCGCGGCTACCGCCGCCGCCAGAGCCGGATTTCGTTGATGGATGGCCAGGGCGGCGCGATATCGGTAACTTTTTGCGTGTGAACAGACGATCTCAGCCGTCGGCGCTGCCTCCGGAACTGCCCGTGACCGACCGCACGCGCCACCGCAGGCTCCGCGACCAGGGCAGCCTGCGGCGCGTCGACCTCGAAGCGATCCTGGACGCGGGCTTCGTCTGCCACCTCGGCGTGGTCGTCGACGGCCACCCGGTGGTCGTGCCGACCGTCTACGGCCGTGACGACACCGAGCTGTTCCTGCACGGCTCCGTCGCCGGCCGCAGCCTGGCCGCCGACCCGGGGGCGCCGGTCTGCGTCACGGTCACCCATGTCGACGGGCTGGTCCTGGCCCGCTCGGTGTTCGAACACGGCGTCAACTACCGCAGTGCGATGATCCACGGAGTCCCGCGCACGGTGACCGACCCCGAGGAGAAGCTGCGCGGCCTGCGCCTGCTCACCGAACACGCCACGCCCGGCCAGTGGGACTACGCCCGCCGCCCCAGCCGCAGGGAACTCGCCGCGACCACCCTGCTCGCGCTCTCCCTCGCCGAGGCCTCCGTCAAGACGGCCGTCGGACCACCCGAGGACGGCGAGGGCCCCGACGCTGCACTCGGCATCTGGGCGGGCACCCTGCCGCTGACCACCACCTGGGGCGCGCCCGTCGCCGATCCCCTGCTGCCGGCGGGGATCGAACCACCGCCGCACATCGCGGGGCGCGGCGGCACCCGGCAGGGGTGAGGGGACTGTCAAGGGCTCGGCGCCGCGCGGACTCCTCCGGCGCGGCGCCCTCGTACGCCGCGCCGCCCGGCAGCGGTGCCGCCGGAGCCTCGCCGGGACGGGCTCCTCGGAGTACCGGCCGTGCCGCTCCCGCTGACCCAGCCGCGCGCGGCGCGCCCACCCCGGGCAGGGTGCTCCCCTTCCCCCGTGCACCGCAGCAAGATCAGGCGAGGACCGCATCGATCCCGGACCGCGCGCCCGCGCCGGGACCCTTGCCGGGGCCGGAGGCATCTGCTTGACTCCGCCCGCCTGAACGCCTGTCCGGGCCCGCCCGCGGGCAGGAACGCCAGACGCCCCCGTACGCCGACGGTGGAGGCCGCCATGGAGATCACCCGCAGACGCCTGCTGACCGCCCTGTCGGCCGCCGGACTCCTGGCGGTGCTCCCCGCCGGCCGGGTGGACGCCGCCACGGCGGCGAAGGGCCGCGCCCGGCTGCTCGCCAACACCGTGGCGGTCCTCGCCGGGACCGCCGCGTCCAACGCCCGGCCCGAGACGGCGGGCAGGCTCGCCGCCGTCGAACGCACCGCGCGGGCGAACCTGAAGGCCATGGACGACGCGGGCGAGGGCGAGCTCTTCGCCGGCCTCGCGCTCGGCACCGACGAGGCCAACCTGAACACCGCCTACCGCCGCCTGTACGAGACCGCCCTCGCCACCCGCGCCCCCGGCTCCGGCGGTCTGTACGGCGACACCGCCGTCCAGCGACGCGTGATCGACGGCCTGGCCTGGCTGCACGAGCGGTACTACGGCGACCAAACGAAGGGCTATTACGGCAACTGGTTCCACTGGGAGATCGGCATCTCCCAGCACATCACCAAGACCCTGGTCCTGCTCGCGGACGAGGTACGCGCCCACCGCCCGGAGCTGGTGCGCACCTGCGTCGCCTCCATGGACGCCTACCTGCGCAACGGCACCGACGGCGACGTGAACCTCGACTCGCGCTTCCACACCGGCGCCAACCTCGCCGACATCACCACCAACCGTGTCCTCCAGGGCGCCCTCCTCGGAGAGGACGGCGGCGACGCCCGCATCCGCAAGGCGCTCACCGACCAGCTCACCGTCTTCCTCACCATCGACCCCTACCGGCTGCGGCACGGCGTGACGGACGGCCACTACGCGGACGGCTCCTTCATCCAGCACGCCTCCGTCGCGTACACGGGCTCGTACGGCAAGGGCCTCCTCAGCCGGGTCGTACAGACCCTCAAGATCCTCGACGGCACGGGGTTCGCACACGGCGCTGAGCTGGTGCCGACCGTGTACGCCTGGGTGCGGGACGGCTTCGCCCCGCTGATCTTCGAGGGCTGGATGATGGAGATCGTCAAGGGCCGGGCCGTGGCGCGCACGGAGTCCGGGTACGCCGACGTGGCGGTGGTGGTGGAGGCCGTCGTCGACCTGGCCTCGCTCGCGAGCGGGACCGAGGCCACCGCCCTCAAGAGCTACGTCAAGCACCTCGGGACCACCTCGCGCACCGCCCCCGACCCGGCCCGCTTCGTCTCACCGGTCAGCATCGTGCGCCACGCCGACATCATCGCCGACGCCTCCGTGCCGCCCGCCGGCCTCGGCCCGGCCGGACGCAGCGTCGCGTTCAACGCCATGGACAAGACCGTGCACCGCAGGCCCGGTTACGCCTTCGCGCTCGCCCGCAGCTCCGACCGGATCAGCAAGTACGAGTACATGAACGGCGAGAACCTCATGCCGTGGTTCCAGGGCGACGGCGCGCACTACCTCTACCTCTCCGGCCAGGACCAGACACAGGCGTACGGCGTCGACTACTTCACGACCGTCTCGCCGTACGGCCTCGCCGGAGTGACCGCCCCGGTCGAACAGCGCCGCACCGTGCCGGAGTCGTACGGCAAGACGTACTACGACAACCCCGGCCACCCCCTCCACTTCACGCCCTCCTCCGAGTCGCAGAACAAGTACGTCTACTTCCCGCGCGGCACCAACGACTGGTCGGGCGGCGCCGTCCTCGGGGCGTACGGCGCGGCGGGCCTCGTGCAGTCCAGTGACGCCGCCTACCGTGACCGGGCGCTGCTCCCCGACGACTTCGTCGTGTACCGCGGCGCGCGGGCGACGAAGTCGTGGTTCCTGTTCGACGAGGAGATCGTGGTGCTCGCCGCGGGGGTCGGGGACGCCGGAGGGCGGGCCGTGACCACGACCGTCGACGCCCGCGTCGCCGCGCCCGACGACCGGGTCACGCTCACCGGGGCGCGCCGCGACGGCCGCGCCTGGTCCGGCCCCGGCACCGGCGACCTGCGCTGGCTCCGCTATGCCAACGCCACACAGGGCACCGCCGTCGGCTACGTCTTCCTCGACGCCCCGCCGGTACGCGTCACCCTGGAGCGGGTCACGCGCAGCCGCCGGGTCGTGCGGTCCGCCAACCCCGATACGCCCGTGACGCGTTCGGTGTTCGGCGTGACGGTCCACGGCGCCGCCGATGAGCAACCGAAGCGCCTCGCCTACGCGTTGGTGCCGAACGCCACCGAAGGCCGGCTGCGCGCCCACCGCCACGGGCCGCTCGGGATCCTGGCCAACTCCCCGCGCCTGCAAGCCGTCACCCACTCGGGGCTCGGTCTGACGGCCGTCAACTCCTTCACGTCCGGGCGGCACGAGGCCGCCGGGGTGCGCGTCGGGGGACCGGCCTCCGTCCTCGTGCGCCGCCGGGGCCGCGACGGCGCGACCACCACCGTCGCGGTGTCCGACCCGACGATGGACCGGGACAGGATCACGGTCCTGCTCCGGGGCCGCCGCCTGCGGAAGGTCACCGCGGACGAGGGGGTGCGGGTGAGCCGGGACCCCGGCGGCACACGGATCGACGTGGACACCCGTCACGCGTACGGCAAGAGCTTCACGGTCACGCTGTGCAACTGACCGTGCCGGTCACCGCTGACCGCGCCCGTCACCACTGACCGTGCCGGTCACCGCTCACCGCGCCCGTCGCACACGCGCGGTGTCGTCTAACCGGTCGTCACCTCCACGCTGATGGCCTGTACCGGGCACGCCCGCGTGGCCTCCCCCACCATCGGGTCGCCGGCGCCGTCCTCGCGGCCGGGCAGCACCTGGCCGAAGCCGTCGTCGTCCTGCGTGAAGACGCCCGGCGCGGTGAGCGCGCACATGCCCGCACCCACACACCGGTCACCGTCGACACGGATCACCTTGTCCGTCATGTCGTTCGTCACGGTCGACTCCTACTACCAGCTGACGGGAAGTTCCAGCATCCCCTGGATCGTGTCGCCCGCCTTGAAGGGGACTTTCTCGGCCGGCACCGCCAGACGCAGCCCCGGCAGGCGCTCGAAGAGGGACCGCAGGGCGATCTCCAGCTCCAGCCGGGCGAGGTTCTGGCCCAGGCACTGGTGGACGCCGAACCCGAAGGCGAGGTGGTGGCGGGTCCCGCGGTGCCAGTCCAGCTCGTCCGGGGACTCGTACACCGCGTCGTCACGGTTGATGAGCGAGGTGGAGAAGACGACGCCGTCACCGGCGCGCAACGTGCTGCCCGCGATCTCGATGTCCTCCTTCACCAGCCGCAGCAGCCCGTCCGCGATGGACAGATAGCGCAGCAACTCCTCGACCACGGCGGGCGTCAGGGACCGGCCGGCGTCGAGGCCCGCCGTCAGTTCGGCCAGCCGCCCGGGGTGCTGGAGCAGGGTGAACGTGCCGAGGGAGATCATGTTCGCCGTGGTCTCGTGTCCCGCGATGAGCAGGATCGTGGCCAGGCTGACCAGTTCCTCGCGGTCCAGCGCGTCCTCGGCGAGCTGCTGGTGGATGAGCTCGTCGAGGAGCCCGTCGCCCGGCTCCCGCCGCTTGCGGTCGAGCAACGCGTGGAAGTAGGCCTCGAGTTCGTCGCGCGCGGTCACCGTGTCCTCGACCGTCGGGCCGCGCAGCAGCCGCCGCGAACTCTCCTCGAAGAAGTCGTGGTCGGCATAGGGCACCCCGAGCAGGGCGCAGATCACCATGGACGGCACGGGCAGCGCGAACGCGCCGACCAGCTCGGCGGGCGGGCCCTGCGCCTCCATGGCGTCCAGAAGCCGGTCGACGGTCTCCTGGATCCGCGGGCGCAGCGCGGCGATGCGCTTGACCGAGAAGCTGGGGATGAGCATGCGGCGCTGGGTGTTGTGGCGCGGGTCGTCCACGCCGAGCAGCGCGACGCTCCGCCTGCGGACGCGGGCGAAGCGCTCGGTGGGCGAGGGGAAGTCCTCGTGCCCGCGGTCGGTGGAGAGCCGGGGATCGGCGAGGAGTTCGCGGGCCACGGCGTGCCCGCTCACCAGCCATACGGGCCGCCCGTCGAAGAGGGTGATGCGGGAGAGCGGGCGGGCCTCCGCCAGGGGCGCGTAGCCGGTGGGCGGGTGGTAGGGGCAGGTGCGGTCCTGGGGGAAGGAGACGGGGATGGGGACGGGGACGGGGGGAGTGGTGGAGGGAGCGGTGGAGGTGGCGGCGGTGGAGGTGGCGGGGGTGGTGCGGGTTCCGGTCTTCGTCGACTCCGTCATGGACGTACCTCGCAAGCGCAGATGTTTCCGTATATGCCTGTTTCCGTGCAGGCCGTCCCCTCATTCGATGCCTGGGCCATCTATCTCGTCCACGGCAAGACCGGCCAGATCGCGGCCGAGACGCAACTGTCCGGAATTGCCCCCGCTCAACCGGCACGTGGGCCCACGGCGCTCCACCCGTCCGGTGGGCGTGCGAGGATCCCGGCAGACCGCGCGCGGCCACTGTGGAGGACGAAGACATGTTCGCGATACCCCTGGGCGACGGAGCCGAACTCTGCCCGCTGGAGCCCTGGCAGGCCGAGGAGTTCCTGGCCCACATGGACCGAGGCCGCGACTTCATCGGCCGCTACGTGGGACTGCCCGACATCACGGCGGACCTGGCGGCCGCGCGCCACTGGCTCCAGGTGTACGCCGACAAGACCGCCGCCGACACCGGCCGTCTGTACGGCATCCGGCTCGACGGACGCCTCGTCGGCGGCGTCCTCCTCCGGGTCTTCGACACGGCGTCCGGCACCTGCGAGGCCGGCTGCTGGCTGGAACCCGCCGCTTCGGGCCGCGGCCTGGTGACCCGAGCCGTGCGCGTCGTCATCGACTGGGCGGTCGACGTGCGCGGGATGCACCGCGTGGAGTGGCTGGTGGCCCCCGAGAACCGGCCCAGCGTCAACGTGGCCAAACGGCTCGGCATGAGCCTCGAAGGCCTCCAGCGGGAGAACGACCCCTACCGCGGCGTGCGGCAGGACACCGAGATCTGGGCGGTCCTCGCACCCGAGTGGCGCGCCGCGCGGGCGGCGGCAGCGGCCCGGTGACCGGCGACGACGCCTACGGACACCCGCGCCTCGCCGCGCTCTACGACCCGCTCGACCCGGACCGCAGCGATCTCGACGCGTACCTGGCCATGGCGGAGGAGTTCGCCGCGCGCCGCGTACTGGACATCGGCTGCGGGACAGGCGTGTTCGCGCTGCTCCTCGCCGGGCGCGGGATCGACGTCGTCGGTGCCGACCCCGCCAAGGCCTCCGTCGACGTGGCCCGCGCCAAACCGGGTGCCGGGCGGGTGCGCTGGCTCGTCGGGGACGCGACCGCGCTCCCGCCGCTGCGGGCCGACCTCGCCACCATGACGGCGAACGTGGCCCAGGCCATCGCCGACCCGGCCGCCTGGCAGGGCACCCTGCGGGGCGCCTACGAGGCGCTGCGGCCGGGTGGCCGCCTGGTGTTCGAGACCCGCGACCCGGCCTGGCGCGCCTGGGAGGGGTGGAACCGCGAGGCCACGCACGCCGTCACGGACGTGCCGGGCGTCGGGGAGGTCGAACACTGGCTGGAGGTGACCGGCATCGACGGGCCGCTCGTGTCGTTCCGCGGCACGTACGTCTTCGCGGCGGACGGGGAGACGCTCACATCGGACTCGACGCTGCGGTTCCGTGAGCGGGCGGAGGTCGAGGCGGACCTGGCGGGCCGGGGATACGTGGTCGAGGACGTACGCGACGCCCCCGACCGTCCGGGCCGGGAGTTCGTCTTCGTGGCGCGGCGCCCGGAGGCCGACGGGGGCTGAGACGCGGCGCGGCCGCGCGTCGGCCGAGGGCGCGGATCGCGTGCACCGACGGTGCGCATGGCGCGTGCACCGACGGTGCGCGTGGCGCGTGCACCGACGGTGCGCATAAATGGATGGCGCGCCGCGGAAGGGCGGATCTAGACTTCGTGTCGTTCCTCGGCGGCCGTTCCCGGTCGCCGGTGCCGGTGATCCAAGAACCAGGAGGTGTGACCGATGGCTGTCGTCGCGGTGGGCGCTGCCCGCATCCAGGAGTTCATCACACACACCTCCGTGGCCACCGGCTGACCGAAACATCCCTTTTCCGTGCGTCCTCGTACGCGTGCGCCGGGGCCACCCTGTGAAGGGTCACCCCTTGTCTTCCTCTTCTCTCCCGTTCTCCTCTCTTCCGGGCTCGTCCTCTCCTACGGGGTCGCTCTCTCTTCCTGGGGCGTCGTCCACCTCGCACCCCCTGGCCCCGTACGGCTGGGACGCGCGGTGGGAGGCCGAGTTCGCGCCGTACGCCGCGCAAGGGCTGCTGCCCGGGCGGGTCGTCCGTGTGGACCGCGGGCAGTGCGACGTCGTCACCGCCGACGGGACCGTGCGGGCCGACACCGAGTTCGTCACCCCGCGCGATCCGCTGAAGGTCATCTGCACCGGCGACTGGGCCGCAGTGGACCCGGACGGCGGCGATCCGCGCTACGTACGCGCGTATCTGCCGCGCCGCACGTCCTTCGTGCGCTCCACCTCGTCCAAGCGGTCCGAGGGGCAGATCCTCGCGGCCAACGTCGACCACTCGATCATCGCGGTCTCGCTCGCCGCCGAGCTCGACCTCGGGCGGATCGAACGGTTCCTCGCGCTCGGCTGGGAGTCGGGCGGCCAGCCGGTCGTCGTGCTCACCAAGGCCGACCTCGTGCCGGACGGCGCCACGCTCGCGCACCTCGTCCAGGACGTGGAGACCGCGGCGCCCGGCGTGCAGGTGCTGACGGTCAGCGCCACGTCCGGGCAGGGCGTCGACGTGCTCGCCGCGGTCGTCTCCGGCGGCACGTCGGTGCTCCTCGGCCAGTCCGGCGCGGGCAAGTCGACGCTGGCGAACGCCCTCGTCGGGGCCGACGTCATGGAGGTCCAGTCGATCCGTGACATCGACGGCAAGGGCCGTCACACCACGACGACCCGCAATCTCCTGCTGCTGCCCGCGGGCGGCGTCCTCATCGACACGCCGGGGCTGCGCGGCGTCGGCCTGTGGGACGCCGGGACCGGCGTGGGGCAGGTCTTCTCCGAGATCGAGGCACTGGCGGAGGACTGCCGCTTCCACGACTGCGCCCACACCGCGGAGCCCGGCTGCGCGGTGCTCGCCGCGGCGGAGGACGGCACACTGCCCGAGCGCCGCCTCGACAGCTATCGCAAGCTGGTCCGCGAGAACCAGCGCATCGTCGCCAAGACCGACGTGCGCGCCCGCGCGGAACGGCGGCGCGAATGGCGGCTGAAGATGGCGGAGGGGCGCGCGGCGGTCGAGATCAAGCGGGGTCGCATGCGCTGAGCCCTGGGCGGGGCAGGGGGCGGGGAGCTGAGGCGGGCCGGGTGTGGCCGGGCGCGCAGCCCCCCGTGCCCCCACCGGCGTGCTCGGCGTCCGAGGTGTCGGCGCCCCCTGGGCCTCCGGCGCCCTGGGCTTCCGGCGGCCTGGGCTTCCGGCGTCGCGGGCTTCCGGTGTCCACGGCGGCCGGCGCCGTGTCCGAATCCCGCCAGCCCGGGTGTCCGCGCGGCTCCACAATGGAGACGTGACCGATGAGGAGACCCGATACGAGGCCGTGCGCAGCCGGGACGCCCGCTTCGACGGCGCGTTCTTCTTCGCCGTCGAGACCACCGGCATCTACTGCCGCCCCAGCTGCCCGGCCGTCACCCCCAAGCGACAGAACGTCCGCTACTACCCCACGGCCGCCGCCGCCCAGACCTCGGGCTTCCGCGCCTGCCGCCGCTGCCGCCCGGACGCCGTCCCCGGCTCCGCCGAGTGGAACGTGCGCGCCGACGTCGTGGGCCGCGCCATGCGCATGATCGGTGACGGCGTCGTCGACCGCGAGGGCGTGCCCGGTCTCGCCGTACGCCTCGGCTACAGCGCCCGGCAGGTGCAGCGCCAGCTCACCGCCGAACTGGGCGCGGGCCCCGTCGCGCTCGCCCGCGCGCAGCGGGCGCACACCGCGCGCGTACTGCTCCAGACCACGGACCTGCCGATCACGGAGATCGCTTTCGCCGCCGGGTTCGCCAGCGTCCGGCAGTTCAACGACACCATCAAAGCCGTGTACGCGCTCACGCCCACCGCCCTGCGCGCCGCCGCCCCCAAGCGCGGCACCGCCCGGGCCACCCCGGCCGCCGGCATCCCGCTGCGCCTCGCCCACCGGGGGCCCTACCACGCCGCGGCGGTCTTTGACCTGCTCGGGCAGGAGGCGGTGCCCGGCGTCGAGGAGGTCACCGGGGAACGCGGCGCCCGCACCTACCGGCGTACGCTCCGACTGCCCTACGGCACGGGGATCGTCGCCGTCGAGGAGGCCGACCCGCCGCCGGGGGCCGGGGACGGCCCGAGCTCCGCCGCCGTCCACCGCGGCGGCTGGCTCGACGCCCGGCTGCACCTCACCGACCTGCGCGACCTCACCACGGCCGTGCAGCGCCTGCGCCGCCTCTTCGACCTGGACGCCGATCCGTACGCCGTGGACGAGCGGCTCGGCGGCGACCCCCGCCTCGCCCCGCTCGTCGCCGCCCGGCCCGGCCTGCGCTCACCGGGCGCGGCCGACCCGGAGGAGTTCGCGGTGCGGGCCCTCGTGGGGC
>NZ_JAFEXF010000221.1 GCF_016905445.1 Streptomyces sp. G44 | reverse complement strand
CCCTGGTGCTGGTCGCCATGGCCACCGGAGCCCGCGCCGCCCCGGGCGCCCACCGCGCGGCCGCCGAGGCCTGCCAGTTGATCGGCCGGGCCGTGGGCCGCAGCCACCGGCGGCTCACCGAGGACATCAGGGCGGCTCGGCGCGGCGACCTGAAGTCGGGCCTGCACCGCCTCACCGACCGCAGCCTCGGCAAGCTCCGGGCCCGCGCCGCCGACCTCGGCCTGGCCCCGCACGAGTACGCCGCCTCGCTGCGCTGCCTCCTCCTGCCCGCCGACCCCGGCTGCCGTACCCGCGTCTTCTTCGGCGTCGGCGCGGGCGGCCTCTTCCGGCTGCGCGACGGGGCGTGGCAGGACATCGAGCCGCGCGTCGCCGACGCCACCGGGGACGCCGTGGTCGGCTTCGGCTCCCCGCCCGCCCGGACCCCGGAGGGCGACCACCTCACCATGGACCTCGGCATCACCACGCCCCCGAGCCCCTACGAACCGGCCCCCGAGCCTCCGCGCGACCCCTTCCGCTTCCGCGCCTCCGTCGCCCGCCCGGGGGACACGCTCCTGCTCTGCACCGACGGCCTCGCCGACCCGCTGCGCGACGAGCCCGCGCTGCCCGGGCACCTCACGGACAGGTGGCTCAAGGGCCCCGCGCCGGGACTCGCGGCCTTCCTCGCGGACATCCAGGTCCGGGTGAAGGGCCACGCGGACGACCGCACGGCCGCCGCCGTCTGGGAGGCATGACCGCCGCACCTGTGAATTCATGGACCCGAGGGTGTTTGAACGCGATCACAGCGAGTACCGGGTCCGAGAGTTCCAAGGATGAAGAGGTGCGTGCAGCATGGCCAAGCAGAACGTCGCCGAGCAGTTCGTCGACATCCTCGTCCGCGCGGGCGTCGAGCGCCTGTACGGAGTCGTCGGCGACAGTCTCAACCCGGTCGTGGACGCCATTCGTCGTACGAAGGGCATCGACTGGGTCCAGGTGCGGCACGAGGAGACCGCCGCCTTCGCGGCCGGCGCCGAGGCGCAGATCACCGGGAAGCTCGCCGCCTGCGCGGGCTCCTGCGGCCCCGGCAACCTCCACCTCATCAACGGCCTGTACGACGCGCACCGCTCCATGGCCCCCGTGCTCGCCCTCGCCTCGCAGATCCCCTCCAGCGAGATCGGTCTCGGCTTCTTCCAGGAGACCCACCCCGACCGGCTCTTCCAGGAGTGCAGCCACTACTGCGAGCTGATCTCCAGCCCGAAGCAGATGCCCCGGCTGCTCCAGACCGCCATCCAGCACGCCGTCGGCCGGTCGGGCGTCAGTGTCGTGTCGCTGCCCGGCGACATCGCCTCCGAGCCCGCCCCGGACAAGGCCGCCGAGACCGCCCTGGTGACGTCCCGGCCCTCCGTGCGCCCCGGCGACGCGGAGATCGAGAAGCTCGCCCGGATGATCGACGAGGCCGGCAAGGTCACGCTCTTCTGCGGCAGCGGCACGGCGGGCGCCCACGCCGAGGTGATGGAGTTCGCCGAGAAGATCAAGTCCCCGGTGGGCCACGCCCTGCGGGGCAAGGAGTTCATCCAGTACGACAACCCGTTCGACGTCGGCATGAGCGGCCTGCTCGGCTACGGCGCCGCGTACGAGGCCACCCACGAGTGCGACCTGCTGATCCTGCTCGGCACGGACTTCCCGTACAACGCGTTCCTGCCCGACGACGTCAAGATCGCCCAGGTCGACGTGCGCCCCGAGAACCTCGGCCGCCGCTCGAAGCTGGACCTCGCGGTCTGGGGCGACGTCCGTGAGACGCTGCGCTGCCTGACACCGCGCGTCTCGCCCAAGTCGAACCGCAAGTTCCTCGACAAGATGCTGAAGAAGCACACGGACGCCCTCGAAGGCGTCGTCAAGGCGTACACCCGCAAGGTCGACAAGCACGTCCCGATCCACCCCGAGTACGTCGCCTCGGTCCTGGACGAAGTCGCCGCGGACGACGCGGTGTTCACCGTCGACACCGGTATGTGCAACGTCTGGGCGGCCCGCTATCTCACCCCCAACGGCAGGCGCCGCATCATCGGCTCGTTCAGCCACGGCTCGATGGCGAACGCCCTGCCGCAGGCGATCGGCGCGCAGTTCACCGACCGCAAGCGGCAGGTCGTCTCGATGTCGGGCGACGGCGGGTTCTCGATGCTGATGGGCGATTTCCTCACCCTCGTCCAGCACGACCTGCCGGTGAAGGTCGTCCTCTTCAACAACTCCTCCCTCGGCATGGTGGAGCTGGAGATGATGGTCGCCGGACTGCCCAACCACGGCACGGCGAACCACAACCCCGACTTCGCCGCCGTCGCCCGCGCCGCCGGGGCCTACGGCGTCCGCGTGGAGAAGCCCAAGCAGCTCGCGGGCGCCCTCAAGGACGCCTTCGCGCACAAGGGACCGGCCCTCGTCGACATCGTCACCGACCCCAACGCCCTTTCCATGCCGCCCAAGATCAGCTCGGACATGGTGACGGGCTTCGCGCTCTCCGCGAGCAAGATCGTGCTGGACGGCGGAGTGGGCCGGATGCTCCAGATGGCCCGCTCCAACCTGCGGAACGTGCCGAGGCCGTAAGAGGCGCCGGCCCCGGCACCCGCACCGGTCAGGCGGGCCGCAGCCGCAGCGTGACGATCTGGAACGGCCGCAGGGCGAGGGTCAGGCCCGCCTCGCCCGTGTCGGCCTCGTGCAGCGGCCGTTCCAGCAGGTCGCACACCTCCGCCCGCGCCACCGGGAACGACGTGCCGAGCGTGGCCGCCGCCCGCCCGCCGCGCGACTCGTAGAGCCGTACGATCACATCGCCGCCGCGGTCGTCGGCGAGCTTCACCGACTCGACGGTGACCGCCGGGTGGTCGACGCTCACCAGTGGCGCGAGGACCGGCGCCGCGGCCACGCGGAGCGGCAGGTTGAGCGCGAGCCCCTCCGCCACCGCGTCCCCCGTGCCCGCGCCGGGCAGCAGCGCGTACGTGAAGCGGTGCGTGCCCCGGTCGGTCTCCGGGTCAGGGCTGTGCGGCGCCCGCAGCAGCGTCAGGCGCACCGTGGTGCCGAGCGTGCCGCCGTGCTCCGTGCGCGTCACGTCGTGGCCGTACGTGGAGTCGTTCAGCAGGGCGACGCCGTACCCCTCCTCGGCCACCCGCAGCCAGCGGTGCGCGCAGATCTCGTAACGCGCCGCGTCCCAGCTCGTGTTGGCGTGGGTGGGCCGGTGCACATGGCCGAACTGGATCTCGGCCGCGGACCGTTCGGCGTGCACGTCCAGCGGGAACGCGGCCTTCAGCACCTTCTCCGACTCCCGCCACTCGACGTCCGTGACGACGTCGACGCGCCGGCTGCCCGCCGCCAGCCGGATCTCCTGGACGATCCGCGACGCCGCCCCGAAGGAGCGCACCACCCGCACCGCCACCCGCAGGGGCCCGTCCTCGACCAGCTCCACGGACTCCGCGTCCGTGAGGTCGGTGTGCCGGTGCCGGTAGTGCCGGTCCAGGTCCCAGGCGTCGTAGTGCGTGGGATGGTCGGGGTGCAGCTGGAGGAGGTTGCCGGGCGCCGCGAGGACCTCGCGGTCCGCCGCCAGGTCCCGTACGGAGGTCAGCAGCCCGGCGGCGTCGACCGCCACGCTCAGGTGCTCATTGGTCAGGAGGATCGCGTCACCGGTCGTGTGCGCGACCGCGCCCGGCCCCGCCGCCCCCGCGCCGTCCAGGCTTCCCGTGCCGAGCGCGGGAACCGCGACGCGCACCAGCGTGCCGTCGCCCGGGTCCACCACCTCGTCGCGGGCGTACGGCGAGGCGTTCAGCACCGCGGGGCCGCCCGCGCCGAGGGAGCGCACGGCGCCGGCGGTGATCTCGTCCAGCTCGGCCAGGACGCGCTCGTACGTCTCCCGCGCCTCCCGGTGCACCCACGCGATCGACGAGCCCGGCAGGATGTCGTGGAACTGGTGCAACAGGACCGTCTTCCACAGCCGGTCCAGGGCCTCGTACGGATAGACGTACGCGGCATCGCGCACCGCCGCCGCCGTGCACCACAACTCCGCCTCCCGCAGGGCGTGTTCGCTGCGCCGGTTGCCCCGCTTGGTCGCGGCCTGCGTGGTGTACGTCGCGCGGTGCAGCTCCAGATACAGCTCACCCGACCAGACCGGGGCCTTCGCGCCGTACTCCTCCTCGGCCGCCGCGAAGAACGCCGACGGCTTCTCGATCTCGACGCGCGGCGAGCCCTCCAGGGAGCGCAGCCGCCGCGCCCGCTCCATCATCTCCCGGGTGGGCCCGCCCCCGCCGTCGCCCCAGCCGAACGGCACCAGGGAGCGCGACGCGCGGCCCTTGTCGGCGAAGTTCCGTTCCGCATGGGCGAGTTCGGCGCCGTGGAACTGCGAGTTGTAGGTGTCCACGGGCGGGAAGTGGGTGAAGACCCGGGTGCCGTCGATGCCCTCCCACCAGAAGGTGTGGTGCGGCATCTTGTTGGACTGGTTCCAGCTCAGCTTCTGCGTCAGGAACCACCGGATGCCCGCGAGCCTCGCCAACTGCGGGAAGGCTGCGGTGTATCCGAAGGAGTCCGGCAGCCAGATCTCCTCCGTCTCGACGCCCAGCTCCTCGCGGAAGAACCGCATGCCGTGCGTGATCTGCCGGGCGAGCGCCTCACCCCCCGGCATATTGGCGTCCGACTCGACCCACATCGAGCCCACCGGCGCCCAAGTGCCGTCCCCGACCGCCTGCTTGACGCGCTCCCAGATCAGCGGCTGGTGCTCCTTCACCCACGCGTACTGCTGGGCCTGCGAACAGGCGAAGACCAGCTCCGGGTACTCCTTCGCCAGCGCCGTCACATTGGCGAAGGTCCGCGAGGCCTTGCGCACCGTCTCACGCAGCGGCCACAGCCACGCCGAGTCGATGTGGGCGTGACCGGCGGCCGACACGCGGTGCGCACTCGCGTGCGCGGGCTTCGCGAGGACGTCGGCGAGGGCCGCGCGCGCCGTGGCCGCCGTGCCCGGCACGTCGTGCAGATCGAGCACGTCGAGCATGTCCTCAAGGGCGCGGAGAATCTCGTGCCGACGCGGGCGGTCGGCATCCAGTTCGACCATCAGCTCGGACAGGACCTCGATGTCCAGCGTCAACTGCCACACGTCCTCGTCCAGTACGGCGAGATCAGCAGACGCGAATCGGTAGATCGGACCAGTACCCGCGGTCAGTACGTCGCCCAGGGGCGTCGGCATGAAGTCGTGGAGGACAGCGGGGTTGGCCGCCGCCTCCAGGAGCAGATGCACCGGCTCACCACCCCGGGCGGGGGAGGCCACCGGAATATGCCGGTTGCGCGGGTGAACGCCCTTCAGCGGCACACCCGACGCGTCGTACACCAGTCCCTCCGCCTGGAACCCCGGCCCGTCCCCCGTGAAACCCGGGTCGACGACCACCTCGACGCGGCGCCCACGCCACTCCTCGGGCACCCGCCCCTGAAGCCGGAACCAACTGGTCGACCAGGGACTTCCCCACTCCGTGCCGGTCTCGAAGGGCTCGTACGCCGCCTCCAGGGCGGCCGGGACGGGCACCGGCTCGCCCGGCGCATGCCAGACGGAGAGGGCGAGCGGCACCCGGTGCGGGTACTGGGCGGGGCGGATGAACTGGCGCAGCGCCCGCTCCAGGCGGCCTTCCACCAGCAGTCTGTCGTCGTGCACGCGGGCTCCTCGGAACGCTCGGCGGCGGGGTCCACCGCTTCACTTCCCCATGGCACTCCGCGACACCCGCGCCATTGTCAGGTGATTCGGGAGGAGTGCCGTCTTTGGGCCGGGGGCATGCATTCCGTGAGGTTGTTCGAGCTAGGAGGCAGGGTCATCGCTTGGTGGGCGGGGGTCATGACGAGGCAGTCACGTGGCGGCGGCTCCGGGGGAATCGGGGCCATTTCGGCGGACGTACGGGACGAAGTCATCGAGGGAGGCACGGGGGCGCCGCAGGGACCGGACGACCAGGTCGTCCAGCTCCGGCGCAGACTGGGAAGGGCCGACCTGTCGGCGGTGTCCGAGGTCAGGAGCGCTCTGCGGGAATTCCTGCGGCGCTGGGGGGAACCGGGCCGGGCCGACATAGCCGAGCTGCTCACCAGCGAACTGGTCACCAACGCACTGGTGCACACCGATCACGACGCGGTCGTCACCGCGACCCTGAGCCCGCGCGGCCTCTGCGTCGAGGTGCGGGACTTCGTGGGGCGCCGCCCCGAGCCACGCGTACCGGACGCCGACAGCGGTACGAACGGCCGGGGCCTGGTCCTCGTGCAGTCCCTCGCCGACGCGTGGGGCGTGACCGCCCACGGGGTGGGGAAGGTGGTGTGGTTCGAGCTGAACGGCGGCGACGCGGCGTGATCCGCGCCCGCCCCGCCGCCACCGCGTCTCAGCCGAACTGCTGCTCCAGATCCTTCAGCTTCTGCTCCAGCGAGTCGAGCCGGGGCAGGGCCTGGGTGTCGTCCTCCGCCGTGAGGTCGACGGTGACGGGGGCGGCGGTCGTGGCTCGCGCGGCGGGCGCGGCGGCATCAGGGACACCCTCAGGGACGCCGTCAGGGCCCGCCTTGACGGCCTGGAGGGAGGGCCGCGTGTGCGTCGGCGACGGTTCCTGCGCCGCTATGGCGGGGTCCGCGCCGACCTGCGCGGACCCGGCGGCCGGAGCGACGGCCTGCACCTCCACCTGACGGCCGCCGCCGCGGGCGTATCCCCGGTGGCCGCGGCTGATCGCCTTGAGCCGGGCGCGGTCCAGTTTCTCCTGATCGCGCCTGCGCAGCCGCGTCCGCTCCTTCTCGCGGCGGTCCTCCCGGACCTCTTCCACGGCCTCCTCAAGAGTGCGTACGCCTTCGAGGAGCATCAGCGACCAGGCGCCGAAGGTCTCGCGGGGCGCGCGCAGCCAGCGCACGATACGGATCTGCGGCAGCGGGCGGGGCACCAGGCCCTGTTCGCGCAGCGCCGCCCGGCGGGTCTGCTTCAGCGCGCGGTCGAAGAGCACCGCCGCCGACAGCGACATCCCGGCGAAGAACTGCGGGGCGCCCGCGTGGCCGAGGCCCCGGGGCGCGTGCACCCAGTTGAACCAGGCCGCGGCTCCGGCGAACGTCCATACGAGCAGTCGCGAGCCGAGCGCCGCGTCACCGTGGCTGGCCTCGCGCACGGCGAGGACGGAACAGAACATCGCCGCGCCGTCGAGGCCGAAGGGCACGAGGTACTCCCAGCCGCCGGAGAGGCTGAGGTTCTGCCGGCCGAAGCCGACCAGGCCGTGGAAGGAGAGGGCGGCGGCGACGGCCGCACAGCAGAACAGCAGGACGTAGGACGCGGTGCCGTAGATGGCCTCCTTGCGTCTGCGGCGTTCCTCGCTGCGTTCCCACGAGTCGTCGCCCGCGCCCGTCTTCGCCGCCTTGTCGTGGCCTCGCTTGCCGCGCGCGAGCACCGCCACCGCCACCAGCATGCCCAGGAGCAGGACGCCACCGGGGAGCAGCCAGTCCAGCGATATGTCGGTCAGTCTCATCTGGGGTCCCTTGCATCACGGTAGGGCGTTTCGGGCGCCATAGTGACCCGAACGGAGCAGCGCTCAAGGGGGTTTCGGGGCAAGAGGACGCCAAGGGGGTGCGAGGGAGCGCCCTTGACGCGATTTCGATCGAACTGACGTCTGTGGAAAGGTCGTTACGTTCGATTGGCGCGAGGGAAACGGCACCTTGGGAGGGGCCGGCCGGGGGACTTGCGGGTGGTTCAGCCGGTGGTGGCGGTGGCGGTGGCGGCGCTCAGCCGGGCGACGCGCTCCGCGTCGCAGGTCCGCGGGCAGGTGACGCAGGTGTCCTCGGGGCGCAGCGTGTAGAACATGCAGCAGCTCGCCCGGTCGCGGGTCGGCAGCGCCTGACCGTCCGGGCCCGTCAGCTCCCGGAAACCGGCCGTGCCCACGTACGGCTTCGTGGCGCCGGGCAGCAGCAGCTCCAGCTCGGTCATCGCGCGGCGCTCCTCGCCGAGGAGGTGCGCGATGTACCACAGGCCCTCGACGATCTCGTCGGTGGCGACGCTCCACAGGGCGCGCGAACGGCGCCGCATCCGCGGGCCGAAGCCGCCCAGGAGCGGGCCCAGGTGTTCGGCGACCGCCGCCCGTACCTCCGCGCGCAGCGCCTCCTCGTCCGGGACGGCGCGGGCGCCGGGCAGCGCGGCGGCCGGGTCGTCCGGCAGGCAGGCGAAACCGTCCGCGCGCACGGCCATGCGGCCCAGGGCGCGCTGGAAGGAGACGTTCGCCACCGGGTAACGCGGGACGCGGCGGTGCAGGAACCACGGGACCGTGATCAGCAGCGTGGCCGGCCAGGCGTACCGGTGCAGGCCGAAGCCCGCGACCACGTCCGGCCGGGCCTGGGTGCCGTAGTCCTTCAGGACCTGCGCCTGGTCCCACGCGAGGAACGCGTCGAGGTCGGCCCCGCCGTCCGCGAGCCGGGCGGCGGTGACCCAGCCGCCGCCCTGGGGGGCCTGCTGCCCGGGGCCGAGCTCGTCGACGCGCAGTCCGGGAAACACCTCGGTGAGGCGGGCATAGGAGTCCGCCACGGCGCTGGAGACGCTCCGGGCGGGCGCGGCCAAGGTGGGAACGGACATGCGGAGACCACCGAATCGCGATCGATTGCAGGTTAGCCTTACCTTACCCGACGTGATCGAGGTTTCAACCGCGGTGCCGTCCGCCTAGGGTGCCTCTCGTACCTTTCAAGTGCGGACCTTCGGGCGGGGCCCCGGGTCGGCGGAGCGAGTGGACGCGGGTGGGTGGACGCCGTGGAGCAGGCCGGAGCCGGGGCTGGGGCCGGGACGGGGGCGGTACGACGCAACTCCGTACGCGGCCAGATCCTCGACGCCCTGCGGAGCGCGCTGGTGGGCGGTGAGCTCACGCCCGGTGAGGTGTACTCGGCGCCGGTGCTCGGCGAGCGGTTCGGGGTCTCCGCGACGCCGGTACGTGAGGCGATGCAGCAGCTGGCGTCCGAGGGCGCGGTGGAGGTCGTGCCCAACCGCGGGTTCCGGGTCGTCGAGCGCGGTGCCCGGGAGCTGGCGGAACTGGCGGAGGTGCGGGCGCTGATCGAGGTGCCGGTGATGCTGCGGCTCGCCCGCACGGTGCCCGCGGCGCGGTGGGCCGGGCTGCTGCCGCTCGCCGAGGCGACGGTGGCGGCGGCGGCCCGCGGTGACCTCGCACGCTACGCCGAGGCCGACCGGGCCTTCCACGGTGCGGTGCTGTCCCTCTCCGGGAACCGGCAACTGGTCCAGGTCGCGGATGATCTGCACCGGCGGGCGCAGTGGGCGGCGGTCGGGGGTGCCGGGGTGGGGTGGCGGGGGGATCCGGTGGCGGACGCGGGGGAGCACGTGGCCTTGCTGGAGGCGTTGATCGCGCAGGATCTCGGGGTGGTTCCGGGGTTGGTGGGGGGGCACTTCGGGGGGGCGTAGGGGAGGCCGGGCGATGATGCGCGGTCACGTCTGCTTCCCGCAAGGGCCTCTCCCACCCACCCGACCGATACCCGGCAGCTTCAAGGCCGGCTCGCGCGGTGCTGTCGAAGCCGCCCTCTGCGGTCGGGTGGGTGGGAGAGGGCTGCCGGGAGGCGACGCCGGGCCGAGCCGGCAGCACTCCGGGGCGCGGCCTCAGACCGCCGGCGCCGGAGGCGTGAGGCGGGGGGTGAGCCAGGCGGGGACACCCCCGAGGAGACGGAACAGCCGCGTGGCCTCGGCCCGCAACCGCGAGGCCTCCGGCTCCGGCTCCGCGTCCGCCAGCGCGGCCAGCGCCGGCGCCGTCCCCACCAGGTACCCCAACTCCTCCCTGATCCGCAGGGATTCGGCGAAGCCGTGCCGCGCCTCCGCCAACTCCCCGTCCCGCAGCGCGAGTCCGGCCAGATGCCGCCAGGTGAAGGAGAGCAGCAGCGGATCGGCGTGCGCCGTGGCCCCCGCGTGCGCCCGGCGGTACGCGGCCTTCGCGGCCTGCGGCACATCCGCGATGTGCTCGGCGATCAGCCCCCGGCGGAAGTCGAGCAGCGGCCGCCCCGACGCGTTGGGCGCGAGCAGCGCGGCCGCCCTGCCGAGCGCCGTACGCGCCTCGTCGGCCCGGTCCCGTACCCCCAACACCGTCGAGGCGTAGGCGAGATGACCCCGCTCGCAGGCCGCCGCCCCGCGGTCGTCGTCGTCCTCGGCCAGCGCCTCCGCGGTCCGCAGCCCGTCCTCGGCCTCACCCCAGCCGTCCCCGGTGAACAGGCAGCGCTCGACCAGGAGGGCCGCCCGCTGGAGCGCCGGCGCCGCCCCGGCCCGCGACGCCAGTAACGCGGCCGCGTCGGTCCAGCAGCCGCGCGAGCGCAGCCGCCATACCGCGGTCTGGAGTGGATCGTTCCCTGCAATCGTTCCGGTACCAGACATGGCGGTATGCGCCACGTTGCCCTCCCCGAGCACACCATTGAGCTGTTGAGTCAGAGCGTTGCGTCAGAGCGTTGAGTCAGAGCCGTCGAGTCCGAGCTGTCACGGCCGAGCCGTCGAGCCGTGGGCGAATCTCAGCATGGATGGCGGGGTCCGGCCAAGAGGCCGGGTGAAAGAATTCACAAAGGGGGGCGGCGGGAGGGGCTCCGGGGCGCCACGGGCTTCCGGGCACCCCGGGCGGATTCCTCAGCTCATCCGCAGGGCGAGGAAGAAGTCGAGCTTGTCCTCGAGCCGCGAGAGGTCACGGCTCGTCAACTGCTCGATACGGCCCACCCGGTAGCGCAGCGTGTTGACGTGGAGGTGCAGCCGCGCCGCGCACCGCGTCCACGATCCGTCGCAGTCGAGGAACGCCTCCAGGGTGGGGATCAGCTCGGCCCGGTGCCGCTGGTCGTACTCCCGCAGCGGGTCCAGGAGCCGCGCCGTGAACGCCCGCCGCACGTCGTCGGGGACGAAGGGGAGCAGCAGCACGTGCGAGGCCAGCTCCTGGTGCCCGGCCGCGCAGACCCGGCCGGGGCGGGCGGCGGCGACCCGGCGGGCGTGCCGCGCCTCCTCCAGGGCGCCGCGCAGTCCTTCCGCCGAGTGGACGGCGGCGCTGACGCCGAGGGTGAGGCGGCCGTCGCCGTCGAGGCCCGCCGACAGCGGGTCGCGGACCGACGCCAGGAGGGCGTCGGCGAGCAGCCCCGTCTCGGAGCCGTCGTGCTCGGTGGAGACGGCGGGGAGCGGCACCAGCGCGATGGCCTCGTCGCCGGTGTGCGCGACCGCGATCCGGTCGGAGGGCTCGGGCCCCGCGGCGGCGGGGTCGACGAGGATCTCCTCCAGGAGGGCCTGGGCCACCGGGCCGCCCTCGATGTCGCCGCCGTCCCACTCGACACGGGCGACCACGACCTGCCAGTGCGGGGCCGCGCCGAGCCCGGGCAGCAGCACGGGCGCGGCGACGCGCAGCCGGGCGGCGATCTCCGCCGGGGCCGCGCCGGTCTGCACCAGTTCGAGCACCTCCTGGGCGAGGCGGCGCCGCACCGTGCGGGCGGCGTCCCGCCGGTCCCGCTCCACCGCGATCAGCTGCGTCACGCCCTGGAGCAGGTCGAGCCGTTCCTCGGGCCAGTCGCCCGCGTCGGCCTCGACCGCGAGGACCCAGTCGGAGAGCACCGTCTCGCGTACGTCGCGCGAGGCGCCGCCCGCTCCCCGGCCACTGGTCCGCACGGGGAACAGCGAGTACGTCGTCCCCTCGACCGCCACGCGGTGCGGCCCGCGCCGCCCGGTGCGGGCGGCGGCCAGGTGCTCCCCGGCCAGCCGCGCGCAGACGGCGCCCGGC
>NZ_JAFEXF010000220.1 GCF_016905445.1 Streptomyces sp. G44 | reverse complement strand
TCTCCGGCGGCCGCCGAGGCGCAGGCCGCGTCTCCGGCGGCCGCCGAGAAGCAGGCCGCGTCTCCGGCGGCCGGTGAGGCGCCGGTCGCGTCCCCGCCACCGGAGGCGCAGGAGGCGCAGGAGGCGTGGACCGGCCCTGCTCCCGAGCTTGAGCAGGGCCGGCGGCCCGTCGCTGTCCCGCCCTCGCGTCCGGCGGGAAGCGCCACGAGCCCGCCCGCGTCGTCGTGGCGCTCAAATGCCCAGCAGACGGCCACAAAGCAGACGGCCACAAAGCAGACGGCCACAAAGCAGACGGCCACAAAGCGGAAGACTCCTAGCCGTACGACCGCGAAGAAGACCACGGCGGCCCCCGACGACCCGCGTTTCGAGAACGGCCCGCTCGCGGTCGTCGACTGCGACGAGGACGGCCGGGTGTCGGCGTACTGCGTCGGCGGCCTCGTCCTGGACGTGCCCGCCAAGAGCATCCCCGCCCTGGTCGACTGGACGCTGCGGGAGGCACGCCTCGGACAGCCGCGGCTGCACCGCAACGGCAAGGACGCCGACCCGATCCTGGTCCTGATGCCGTCCGCCCTGGAGCGCTACGGCTTGCCCACCGCCTTGACGGAGGAGGAGCGGCGGGCCGGCCGGCTCGCCGCCGGCCACCCGGTCCTCAAGCAGTTGAAACGCGCCGAGTGGCAGCTCACGCAGCGCGGGTTCGGCCCGTGGGCGAGGATCTTCCGGCCCGCCGACGGAGCGAGGCGCAACTGTGTGCAGCTGTGCATCCCGGCCTGGAACGCCCTGGACGTCCGCGAGTGGGACAACCGCGAGGCCCCGCGCCTGCCCACCATGAGCGCGCCCGACCTGGCCCGGTTCCTCGGTACGTACGCGACGCGCGTGATGACGCCGCGCGGCACCACCGCCGTCACCGGCCTGGAGCTGATGGTGGCCCTGCATCCGCCGACCCGGGCGGTGAAGGACGAACGGACGGGGGAGTGGCACAGCGCCCCCGCGCCGGGCGCCCTGACGTCCGTGTACGAGCCGGTGGAGTGCGAGGTCCCCGACGGGCACCCCATCCTCAAGGGCAGGTTCGCCCGCCATCACCAGCGCACCCCCGCCGAGATGCTGATGGAGGAGTCCTACGACTGGTGCCGGCCGCTGACGGACGAGGAGTGCATGAAGCCGTACGTCGTCGGCATCGACGTCAACATGGCGTTCGCCGCGGCGGCGAACCGGCTCACCGTCGGCCTGGGCGGCCCCACACACGTCCAGCGCCCCGAGTTCGACCCGAAGCTGCCGGGTTCCTGGCTGGTGGACCTCTCCCACATCGCCCTGGACGAGCGCCTGCCGTCACCTTTCACGGCGAGGGGGGAGCGCCCGCGGGGACCGGCCTGGTACGCCACGCCCACCGTCGCGTACGCCGTGGAACTCGGGTTCCCGGTGCGGCCGGTCGAGGCGTACGTACGCCACGAGCACGGCGGCTACTTGGACGCCTGGTACCAGCGGCTGCGCGACGCCTACATGGAGACGATGGCCGACCTCGGCGTCGTCTCCGGCATGGAGGAACAGGCGTTCCTGGAGGCCATGGCCGCCTCCAAGAGCGCCGACCCCGAGATGGCGCTCGTACTGAAGGCCATCAAGGCGACCGCGAAGGGCGGCATCGGAAAACTGCGGGAACGCCCGCGCGGTACGCCGATGTTCGAGCCGTGGCCCGCCCTGGAGCGCAAGGAGTGGCGCCCCGACATCCGGGCCGCCGTGCTGGCGACGACCCGTATCAACATGCACCGCAAAATGATGAAGGTGGCGGCCGCCGCCGACCTCTACCCGGTCGCGGTCGGCACGGACTGCGTCGTCTACCCCTCGCCGGGGCCGAGCCCGCTGGACTTCCTGCCGCGCACCCCGGAGGGCAGACCGGTGCCCGGCGGCTTCCGGCTCGGCGTCAGTCCCGGGATGGTCAAGCACGAGGGCACCCAGACCACCCTGTGGGCCGAGGAGCAGTACGAGAAGCACGGCCTGGTGAACATCGCCCGCATGATCAAGGACGGCGGTCAGGCCGCCGGCGACGGGGAGTAGACGATGACGGATAAGCTCGGGGACAGCCTCGACCGGGCGGTGGAGGGCGCGTTCACCCGCCCGATCCCCAAGTCGGCGCAGGCGCAGATGAAGTACCTGGTCAAGCAGTTCAAGGGCACGAAGGCCGCCGCCCAGGCGCTCGGGGTGACCCAGCGGACCGTGGAGCGGTACGTCGTCGGAAAGCTCAAGCGGCCCCGCAAGGACCTCGCCGCGCGCATGGAGCGCGAGGTCAGGAAGCGCTGGCAGCCGCAGATCAGGGCCAGGGCGAAGAAGCAGGCGGCGACCACCGACGGCATCGTCGTCTCCACCCGGGCCCGCTTCGGCTTCACCGCGGCCCCGGGCACCACCGACGACGCCCGGATGCGGCACATCACCCAGGCCCTGCCCCCGCGGTGGGCCCAGCAACTCTTCGACGCCCGCGACCGGGGCGCCACCGAACAACAGCTCCTGGACATCGCCGCGCAGGGCCTGGGCCAGATGTACTTCCGCGACGACGACCGCCGCGCGCGCGACCTGATGGTGGAGTTCACCGACGTGGAGGAGATCGAGGTCGAACTGTAGGGCGGGCTGAGGCACCGGCCCGGCGGGGCCCGTCCAGGCTCGCTTGGCAGGTACGTAAGATCGCCGGCATGGCACTGCGACCCGTCCAGGTGAACATGAAGGCTCTAGACGGCTCGGCGGTCGGCCGGTTCTGGGCGGAGGCGCTCGGGTGGAGCGCCCACAGCCCCGGAGTGACCACCTACGTAGGCCCTGCCGGTGGCCCCGCGGGTGACTTCGTCTGCCCGGACCCGGAGTTCGTCTGCATCGACGTCGTTCCCGTCCCGGAACCCAAGACGGCGACGAAGAACCGCGTGCACCTCGATCTCGCCACCACCTCCCCGGCCCATCAGGCGGAGCTGGTCGCGCGCCTCCGGGCCCTCGGCGCGACGCCCGTCGACGTGGGTCAGGGCGAGGTGCCGTGGGCGGTCCTCGCCGACCCCGAGGGCAACGAGTTCTGCGTACTGGAGCCCCGGGAGATCTACCGGGACACCGGGCCGGTCGCCGCGGTGGTGGTCGACTGCGCGGACCCGCGAGCGATGGCCCGGTTCTGGGGCGAGACGATCGACTGGAGCGTGCGGGAGGTGGCGGATGACCATGCGGTGCTGCGCTCCTCGAAGGGCGTCGGGCCTTACCTGGAGTTCCTCCGCACGCCCGACGTGAAGACCGTGCCGGACCGCGTCCATCTCGACCTGCTGCCGTACCCCGGGGACGACAAGGCGGCGGAGGTGGCCCGGCTGCGCGCCCTCGGCGCCACCGACCTCGACGTCGGCCAAGGCGACGTCCCGTGGACGTGCCTGGCCGACCCGGAGGGGCACGAGTTCTGCGTCTGCGCCCTGTCCTGACGTGAAACCCCGCGGCCCGGCAGCTGATTCGGTTTGCCGTTTGCCGTTTGCCGTTTGCCGTTTGCCGTTTGGTGTTTGGTGTTTGGTGTTTGCAGAGTGCCGCATACGCGACCTGACGGAGCGTCAGCTTCTGCGGTCTTCTTCCGTCACCAGGTCTTGCCGGCCTGCTCTCCGTTCGTCCGGTTGATCCGGTTGAAGAAGTTGGTCAGCGCGATCTCCAGGGTCATCGCGCCCAACTGCCCCTCGGTGAAGTGGTCGGCGACGGCGTTCCGTATCTCGTCCGTCACGCCCGGCGCGCCGTCCTGGATCCGGGTGGCGGCCTCGGTCAGCGCGAGTGCCGCGCGCTCCGCGTCGGTGAAGAAGGGCGTCTCGCGCCACGCGACCACGTTGTGCAGGCGCTCCTCCGTCTCACCGGCCTTCTTCGCCGCCTCGATCGAGGCGTGGACGCACGGGCTGCAACCGTTGATCTGACTGACCCGCAGGTGGATCAGCGACAGCAGACGCCGGTCGACGCCCCCGGCGGCGATCACCTTGTGGAGATGCTGGATCGCGGTCATCAGATCAGGGTCGACCGTGCTCTTCACGCGTGCTTCCATCGGTCCTGCTCCTTCATCGGTTACCTGCGCCCCTCGGGGCCCGTCATCACCCATGACGGAGCGGATCCGAGGAAGGTAACCACATGCCCGACACCACCAGCCCCACGGACTCGGACGCCGAGGCCTTCGAGTCCCAGCGCGGCCGGCTGCTCGCGGTCGCGCACCGCGTGCTCGGTTCGCACGCCGACGCCGAGGACGTGGTCCAAGAGGCCTGGCTGCGGCTCTCCCGGCAGGACACGGCGACCATCGACAACCTCGCAGGCTGGCTGACCACGGTGGTCGCCCGGATCAGCCTCGACCTCCTGCGCTCGCGCCGGGCCCGCCCCGAGGCGCCCTACGACGACCGGCTGCCCGAGCTCGTGGTGGTGCTCGACGACGGCCCCGCCCCTGAGGGCGACGCGGTGCTCGCCGACTCCGTGGGCCTCGCGCTCCTGGTCGTCCTCGACTCCCTCGGGCCGAACGAACGGCTGGCGTTCGTGCTACACGACCTGTTCGCGGTGCCGTTTGAGGACATCGGCAAGATTCTCGGCAAGTCCACCGCTGCCGCCAAAATGCTCGCCAGCCGGGCCCGCAGGAAGGTGCGGGCGACCGAGCGGCCGGCAGGCGCCGGACCGGAGCAGCGTGAGGTGGTCCGGGCCTTCCTGGCGGCGGCTCGCCGCGGCGACTTCCAGGAACTGCTGCGGGTGCTCGACCCCGAGGTGAGACTGACCCTCGACGCGCCGGGCGGCGTGGTCGTCACCCTGGGCGCCACCAAGGTCGCCGCCGGCGCGCGGTTCGCGGGCAGCGCGGCCACGCGGGGGCGGCCGGCGTTCGTCAACGGCCTGCCGGGGGTCATTTCCTGGCGGGAGGACGGTGCCCCGCTGTCGGTCGTCGCGTTCGACGTGGTCGACGGCCGGATCACCGCCATCACGGTTGTGGTCGACCCGGCCAAGCTCGCGCTCCTCGACCTTCCGGCCGCCCCGGCTGCCGGGCAATGACGAACGGTGCCGGGCGATGACGGTCTCGGCCGGCAGCAGTCGTATCAGCAGCTGTAACAGCCTCTGACGGCCTGGTGGTTCGCGGTGGGCACCCCGGACGGAACGTGCGGCTGGCGCGGAGCGGACCGTGCCACTCCCCAGCCGTGTCCGCTCTACGTCCGCCCGGTCACGCTGCCGCGAGCCGCCCGCTGTTTCGGCCGACTGGAGCGAGACGCGGGGGTGTCAGTGGTCGTGTCAGAGGTCGTGTCAGAGGCGTGACAGGTCGTTGACAGGACCGGCGGAGATCTTTGAGTCATCGGCCCCCCGGGACCGCACTCACCACTCACTCGCCGCACCGAAAGGCACGCCACCATGTCTGTCGCCCTGACCCTCACCGCCCAGGACAAACACACCCTGCGGACCGCCGCGTACGGCGCCGTCTCGCTGCTGGCCGCCGCTGACGCCGCCGGGTCGCCGCACAAGGTCGCCACCCACGGTTCCATCGCCCTGGCCACCGCGACCGGCCTGGTCGGGCACGTGCTCGCGGAGAAGTCGAAGATCGGGAACCTGGACGGCAAGTCCGTGGCCGCACTCGCCGACCAGGTGCTGCCGGCCCTCACGGCAGCCATGAGCCTGCTCAAGGAGCAGGACTCGGCGGAGGCGGACAACTTCCGCGCCGCCATCGACGTCGCCCTCGGAGCGGCCGCCCGCGCACGCAAGGGCGAGCCCACCCCTGCCATGACCGCGATGACCCGCAAGATCACCGAGGCCCTCGACGCCGCGTGACCGCACCCCGCACACGACACCCCGCACCCCGCACACGCCACCTCGCACACGACACCCCGCACCCCGCACAACACAGCCCACACCCCGCACACGCCACGCCGTGCTTCGTACGCAAGGAGACTCATGATGGGAATGACCAACCGCGGCTTCTCCGCAGCCGGACTGCGCAGAGTCCGTGACGTGCTGGCACGGCACGTCGACTCCGGGAGGATCCCTGGGCTCGTCGCCCTGGTCGCCCGTGGGGACGAGACGCACGTCGAGGCGCTCGGGACGATGCGCCATGACGGCGGCGCGCCGATGCGCCGCGACACGATCTTCCGGATGGCGTCCACGTCCAAGCCGGTCGCCATGGCGCCGATGATGATCCTCCTCGACGAGTGCGGGCTGCGCCTCGACGACCCGGTGGAGCGGTGGCTGCCCGAGCTGGCCGACCGGCAGGTGCTGAAGCGTGCCGACGGCCCACTGGACGACACCGTCCCGGCGCGGCGGCCGATCACCGTGCGGGACCTGATGACGTCGACGTTCGGGCTCGGAATGGACGTGACGATGCTCGGCACCCCGATCCAGGCCGCCATATTCGAGCAGGCGATCTGGAGCCAGGGAGGGGAGCCGGCGCCCGAGCCGGACGAGTGGATGCGCCGCCTCGGCACGCTTCCGCTGATGCACCAGCCAGGAGAGCGCTGGCAGTACCACATCAGCCACGACGTGCTCGGTGTGCTGGTCGCCAGAGTGACCGGGCAGTCGTTCGAGGAGTTCCTGCGCGAACGTGTCCTCGACCCGCTGGGGATGAAGGACACCGGCTTCCACGTGCCGGCCGAGAAGATCGACCGGCTGCCGCCCAGTTACGCCCCCGATCCGCAGAGCGGAGAGTTCATCGTGTGGGACGAGGCGGCGGACGGCCGCTACAGCCGGCCGCCGGCGTTCCCCTCAGGCGGCGGCGGGCTGGTCTCCACCGTCGACGACTGTCACGCGTACTTCCGCATGCTCCTGAACCGGGGGAAGCACGGGACGGAACGAATCCTGTCCCGGCCGGCTGTCGAGCTGATGACCACCAACCGCCTCACGCCCGAGCAGCTGACCACCCGGGAGGCCCTGGCCCGCGACAACGTCCATCTGTCGTTCGGCCAGGGGCAGCACGGCGGCTGGGGCTTCGGGATGGCGGTCCGCACCTACCGCGGCGACTACGCGCCGGTCGGCCAGTTCGGCTGGGACGGCGGCACCGGCACCACGGTGTACGCCGACCCGGACAAGGAGCTCACCGGAATCCTGCTCACCCAGGTGGGGATGTCCACCCCGGATCCGGCGCGCCTCATCCACGACTTCTGGACGACGCTGTATCAGGCGATGGACGACTGATTCGCCGCCGGATCACGACGCGGTGACGGACCGGACGGTCACCACGCGCCCCGGTCGACCGGCCTCGGCGATGGGCGGGCGGCGCCACCGGAACCGCGGGCAGGAAAGGTGTTCAGGCACACATGGCATCTCACGAGACCGAAACGGACGGGCACGGCGCGGGCCTCACGGTGACCACCGCCGCGTTCGCCTTTCTCCTTCTGCGGCTGTTCGCCGTGTCCGGCTACGACTGGCACACCGCGTTCGCGGTGCTCCACACCCTGGACCTGGACGACACCATCGGCCTCGTCCTCGGCACCGTGATGGCCGACTCGTTCGCCTCGGTGCTCTTCCTCACGCTCCTCCTGCCGGTCGCCGTCCTCCGACTCGTCATGGAGGCGCGGGCCCTGCGGGAGGCCAGAAACCGTGGGCCGGTGGAGGGCCGGCCGGCCGAGCGGCCCGACCTGGCGGGCGCGATGCTGCTGCTGATCGCGGTCGTGGCCGTCGTCGCGTACGTGGGGACATTCCACAGCTGGTGGGTGCTGGTGCTCATGGCCGCGGTCGGCGGGCTGGTCCTCGGGCTCAGCTATGGCGTACGGGCCGGGGGACGGCTGCGAAGGGCCGCCTTCTGGGCCACGCGGCACCTCGTGGCGCTGGCCGGCCTGGCGATGCTGCTCGGCGCGGCGACGATCACCACGCCGTGGGTGCCTCTGGAACGGATCGAGATGCGGGACAGCGAGGATCTGCGCGGGTACGTGATGCAGGCCGAGCCAGGGTTCCTCAAAGTCCTGACCGAGCAGGAGCGGGAGTTCCTCATCCTGACGGATCAGGACGTCGGATCGAGGGAGGAGCTTGCGGAGCACTGAGAGGGAGCCGAGCAGTGATGACGGCGGAGCACTGGGGGCCGACGGAGCACCGGGACGCGCGCATGCCCGTACGCCGGCACTCCTCCCCACTGCCACCGGCCCCGACGCGCGGCGCGCGACGCTCACACCGGAGCCGGAGCCGGAGCCGGAGCCGTAACCGGCTTGGCGCTTACGGGGTCGTGGGCGTCGGCACCGGCAGGACGATCGCCGTGGCGGCTATCCCGTCGCGGACGATCCACTGGCCGGAGAACACCTTCAGCTCGACCCCCTCCACCATGGGCCCCTCCACCAGCAGCCGCGCCGTGAACGTCCCGGCCGGGTCCAGTTCCACCCGCGCCTCCTCGAAGCCGAGCCAGCGGCCGGTCAGGGGGAACCACGTCTTGTAGACGGACTCCTTGGCGCTGAACAGCAGCCGGTCCCAGGGCGTGCCCGGATGGCGGGCGCCCAGGTCGGCCAGTGCCGCGCGCTCCGTCTCGTCGGCGATCAGGCCGAGGACATCGGGGTCCCGCAGCGGCTCGCCCGGCTCCGCGTCGACGCCGAGCGAGGTCACCTCGGCGGCGCGGGCCACGACAGCCGCGCGGTAACCGGCGCAGTGCGTCATGCTGCCGACGACCCCGGCCGGCCAGCGCGGCGCACCCCGCTGACCCGGCAGGATCGGGGCGGGCGGCACGCCGATGCTCCGCAGCGCGGTCCGCGCGCAGTGCCGCACGGTGGTGAACTCGTTGCGCCGCTTGGCCACCGCGTTCGCCACCACCGCCTCCTCCTCGGGGAAGAGGAAGGCGTCGGCGGGGTCGTCGTGGGTCTCGACGACGGTGACGGGCACGGCGGACAGCAGGGATGCCAAGGGGCCGGAGGAGCCAGGGACTTGGCGCACGGGTATCGAGGGTGACGTCACGAGAGATCACCGTACCCGGCCGACGCCCACGCGCGCGGGGACAGTGACCTGTGCCACCCGGGGCCGCCGCCGGCGTGGGCGGGCCCCGGCGAGCGCCTACGCTGACGTGATGCAGGAGGAGTACCGCACAGTGGCCCGCGAGGGCGTGCACGAGACCGAGATCAACCGTTCGCGGTTCCTGTGCGCGCTCGCGCCCGCGGCCACCGAGCGGGAGGCCCAGGACTTCGTCGCGCGCGTCCGCAAGGAGCACCCGACGGCCACCCACAACTGCTTCGCGTACGTCATCGGGGCCGACGCGGCGATCCAGAAGGCCAGTGACGACGGCGAGCCCGGTGGCACCGCGGGCGTCCCGATGCTCCAGATGCTGATGCGCCGCGACATGCGGTACGTCGCCGCGGTCGTCACCCGCTACTACGGAGGCGTCAAGCTCGGCGCGGGCGGGCTCATCCGTGCCTACGGGGGAGCCGTCGGTGAGGCGCTCGACACACTCGGCACCGTCACCCGCCGCCGCTTCCGCCTCGCCACCGTCACCGTCGACCACCAGCGCGCGGGCAAGGTCCAGAACGACCTGCGGGCGGCGGGCCGCGAGGTGCGTGACGTCCGCTACGGCGACGCCGTCACCATCGAGATCGGCCTCCCCGACGCGGACGTGGACGCCTTCCGGGGCTGGCTGGCCGACGCCACCGCGGGCAGCGCGGCGTTCGAACTCGGGGGAGAGGCGTACGGAGACGCCTGACGCGCGGGGCCCCGCGGAGCCGGGGCCAGGGATGCGGACGGATACAGGAGTAGCCGCCCGTGATGTCCGACCCGCCCGTTAGTCTCGGGGATCATGAGGCTGCTGCACACGTCCGACTGGCATCTGGGCCGATCGTTCCACCGCGTGAACATGCTCGACGCCCAGGCCGCCTTCATCGGTCACCTGGTGTCGACCGCGCGTGAGCGCGACGTCGACGCCGTCGTGGTGTCCGGCGACGTGTACGACAGGGCGGTGCCGCCGCTGGCGGCGGTCGAGCTGTTCGACGACGCGCTGCACCGGCTCGCGGACCTCGGCGTGCCGACGGTGATGATCTCCGGCAACCACGACTCGGCGCGCCGCCTCGGTGTCGGTGCGGGCCTCATCGACCGTGCCGGCATCCACCTGCGCACCGACCCGGCCGCCTGCGCGGAGCCCGTGCTCCTCGCCGACCGCCACGGCGACGTGGCGTTCTACGGCCTGCCCTACCTCGAACCCGCTCTGGTCAAGGACGAGTTCGGCGTCGCCAAGGCGGGCCATGAGGCGGTCCTGGGGGCCGCCATGGAGCGGGTGCGGGCCGACCTCGCCGGCCGCGCGCCCGGCACCCGTTCCGTCGTGCTCGCCCACGCCTTCGTCAGCGGCGGCCAGGCCAGCGACAGCGAGCGGGACATCACCGTCGGCGGTGTCGCTGCGGTCCCGGCCGCCGTCTTCGAAGGCGTCGACTACGCCGCGCTCGGTCATCTGCACGGCAGCCAGACGCTCGGCCCGCGCGTGCGCTACTCGGGTTCTCCTCTGCCGTACTCCTTCTCCGAGGCCGACCACCGCAAGAGCATGTGGCTGGTCGACCTCGGCCCCCAGGGGGGGATCGAGGCCGAGCGCGTCGACTGCCCGGTGCCGCGCGCGCTCGCCCGCATCCGGGGCACCCTCGACGACCTGCTCGGCGACCCGGCCCTGGCCCGGCACGAGGAGGCGTGGGTGGAGGCGACGCTCACCGACGCGGTGCGGCCCGACGACCCCATGGCCCGCCTCTGCGAGCGCTTCCCGCACACCCTCAGCCTCGTCTTCGACCCGGACAGGGCGCCCGACGACCCGGACGTCTCGTACGCCCGGCGGCTCCAGGGCCGCAGCGACCAGGAGATCGCCGAGGACTTCGTGGCCCATGTGCGCGGCGCGGGCCCCGACCCGCACGAGCAGGCGGTCCTGCGGTCGGCCTTCGACACGGTCCGTACCGACGACACCCTGCACGAGGTCGCCCGATGAGACTCCACCGGCTCCGTGTCACCGCCTTCGGGCCCTTCGGCACCACCCAGGAGATCGACTTCGACGCCCTCTCCGCCGCCGGGATCTTCCTGCTGCACGGCCCGACCGGCGCCGGCAAGACGTCCGTGCTCGACGCCGTGTGCTACGCCCTGTACGGCTCGGTGCCCGGAGCGCGGCAGGGCGGCGGGCAGGGCATGACGCTGCGCAGCGACCACGCCCGGCAGGGCACGCGCACGGAGGTGTGCCTGGAACTGACCGTCGCCGGGCGCCGCCTGGAGATCACCCGCCAGCCGCCGTGGGAGCGGCCCAAGAAGCGTGGCACGGGCACGACCACCGAGAAGGCGCAGAGCTGGCTCCGTGAGAGCACACCGGAGGGCGGCCGGCAGGCCCTCAGCCGGTCCCACCAGGAGATCGGCGAGGAGATCACCCAGCTGCTCGGCATGAGCAAGGAGCAGTTCTGCCAGGTGGTGCTCCTGCCCCAGGGCGACTTCGCACGCTTCCTGCGCGCTGACGCGGAGGCCCGCGGCAAGCTGCTCGGGCGCCTCTTCGACACGCGGAGGTTCGCCGCTGTCGAGCAGCGACTCGCCGAGCAGCGGCGCACCACCGAGACCGAGGTCAAGGAAGGTGACGCGGCGCTGCTCGCCGACGCGCACCGCATGCAGCAGGCCGCGGCGGAGGGCGGCCGGGACACCGAGCTCCCCCTGCCCGACCTCGCGCCGGGCGCCCCAGGGCTCGCGGCGGAGGTCCTTGCCTGGGCCGCCGTCGCCCGCACCGGAGCGCGCGAGCGGCTCGTCGTGGCGCGGCGCGCGCAGTGGCTCTTATACCCAATAGAACCTGCCGACGGGCTTCCGTCGAAAGTCGTTCATAGGCATCCTGCTTAATGTTGACATTTTCTGCACTTGCCTCAATGATTATGGCCGCA
>NZ_JAFEXF010000021.1 GCF_016905445.1 Streptomyces sp. G44 | reverse complement strand
CGGCGCGGCCGGCTGGGCCGGGGCGGCGGGCTGGGCCGGGGCGGCGGGAGCGGCAGCCGGAGCCGCGGGGGCGGCCGGGGCCTCCTCCTTGGCTAGGGCCGGAGCGGTACCGGGCGCGCCGACGACGGCGAGCTTGGCGCCCACCTCCGCCGTCTCGTCCTCGGCCACCACGATCTCCAGCAGCACCCCCGCCACCGGCGAGGGAATCTCCGTGTCGACCTTGTCCGTCGAGACCTCCAGGAGGGGCTCGTCGGCCGCGACCTCCTCGCCGACCTCCTTCAGCCAACGGGTGACGGTGCCCTCGGTGACGGACTCACCGAGCGCGGGCAGGGTGACCTCGGTGCCCTCGGCGGGGCCGGAGCCGGACATGCTCATGCCTCCACTCCGTAGCGCGCGGCGGCCTGACGCACCGTCTCCTGCTTGACCTCGCCCCGCCGGGCGAGCGTGGCGAGGACGGCGACCACGATCGAGGGGGCGTCCACGCCGAAGTGGCGGCGGACGTTCTCCCGGCTGTCGGAGAGGCCGAAGCCGTCGGTGCCGATGGACGTCCACTCCTGTTCCACCCAGGGGCTGATCTGATCCGGTACCGCGCGCATCCAGTCGCTCACGGCGACCACCGGCCCCGGAGCCCCGGCCAGCGCACGCGTGACGTACGGGACGCGGCCGCCCCCGGCCCCCGCACCCCCGCCCTCGCCCGCCGTGGCCGCGCGGAGGTTCTCCGCCTCCGCGTCGAGCGCCTCCCGCCGCAGCTCCGTCCAGGACGGGGCGGACCACACGTCGGCCGCGACATCCCAGTCCTCGTGCAGGAGCCGCTGGGCCTCCAGCGCCCAGTGGATGGCGGTGCCGGAGGCCAGCAACTGGAGGCGCGGACTGTCGGCGGCCGCGTCGACGGCTTGCCGGTAGCGGTAGAGGCCGCGCAGGATGCCTTCCTCCACGCCTTCGCCGGACGGCATGGGCGGCTGGACCTTCGTCTCGTTGTAGACCGTGAGGTAGTAGAAGACGTCCTCGGCGTCGGGGCCGTACATGCGGCGCAGCCCTTCGCGGACGATGACGGCGACCTCGTACGCGAACGCGGGGTCATAGCTGACCGCGGCCGGGTTGGTGGACGCGATGAGGTGCGAGTGCCCGTCGGCGTGCTGGAGGCCCTCGCCCGTCATGGTGGTCCGGCCCGCGGTCGCCCCGATGACGAAGCCCCGGCCCAACTGGTCGCCCAGCGCCCAGAACTGATCGGCTGTCCGCTGCCATCCGAACATCGAGTAGAAGATGTAGAAGGGGATCATCGGTTCGGCGTGCGTGGCGTACGACGTCGCTGCGGCCGTCAGCGAGGCGAGTGAACCGGCCTCCGTGATGCCCTCGTTGAGGATCTGTCCGTCCTTGGACTCCTTGTAGTAGAGGAGCTGGTCGCGGTCGACGGGGTCGTACGTCTGGCCCACCGGTGAGTAGATGCCGGCCGAGGGGAAGAGGGACTCCATGCCGAAGGTGCGGGCCTCGTCGGGGACCACGGGGACCCAGCGCCTGCCGGTCTCCTTGTCCCGCATCAGCTCCTTCACCAGCCGGACGAACGCCATGGTCGTGGCGATCTCCTGGCCGCCCGAGCCCTTCTTCAGCGCGTCGAACGGCTTCGCGGACGGCAGCGGCAGCGGCCTGGGGACGACCTTGCGCGCGGGGGCCGGGCCGCCGAGGGCGGCGCGGCGCTCCTTGAGGTACCGGGCCTCGGGGGAGTCGTCCCCGGGGTGCCAGTACGGCACCAGGGAGTCGTCCAACGCCTTGTCGGGGATGGGTAGTTCGAGCAGGTCGCGCATGGCGCGGAACTCCTTGCCCGAGAGCTTCTTCATCTGGTGGTTGGCGTTGCGCGACTCGAAGCCGGGGCCGAGCGTCCAGCCCTTGACCGTCTGGACCAGGACGACCGTGGGCGCGCCCTTGTGTTCCAGGGCGGCGCGGTAGGCGGCGAACACCTTGCGCGGCTCGTGACCGGCGCGCGACGTGCCGACGATCTCTTCGAGCCGGGCGTCGCTCAGCCGGTCGGCGAGCGGGGCGAGCGCGGGGTCCGCGCCGAGGAACCGCTCACGGATGTACGCGCCGTCGCGCGCCGCGAAGGTCTGGAACTGGCCGTCGGGGACGCTGCCGAGGCGGCGCACCAGGGCGCCGTCGGTGTCCTCGGCCAGCAGCTCGTCCCAGGCCTGGCCCCACAGCGACTTGACGACGTTCCAGCCGGCCGCGCGGAACTGCCGCTCCAGCTCCTGCACGATCTTGTAGTTGCCGCGCACGGGACCGTCGAGGCGCTGGAGGTTGCAGTTGATGACGAAGGTGAGGTTGTCCAGTTTCTCGCGCGCGGCGAGCGCGAGGGCCGCCGTCGACTCGGGCTCGTCCATCTCGCCGTCACCGAGGAACGCCCACACGTGGGAGCCGGAGGTGTCCTTGATGCCGCGGTCGGCCAGGTAGCGGTTGAAGCGTGCCTGGTAGATCGCCGACAGCGGGCCGAGGCCCATGGAGACGGTGGGGAACTCCCACAGCCAGGGCAGGCGGCGCGGGTGCGGGTAGGACGGCAGCCCGTCACCGCTCGTCTCCTGCCGGAAGCGGTCCAACTGACCCTCGCTCAGGCGCCCTTCGAGGAACGCGCGGGCGTAGACACCGGGGGAGGCGTGCCCCTGCACGTACAGCTGGTCGCCGGAGCCGTCGGCCTCCTTGCCGCGGAAGAAGTGCTGGAAGCCCACCTCGTAGAGCCAGGCCGCCGAGGCGAAGGTGGCCATGTGCCCGCCGAGGCCCCCGCGCTGGTTGCCCCGTGTGACCATCGCGGCCGCGTTCCAGCGGTTCCAGGCGGTGATGCGGGCCTCCATCGCCTCGTCGCCGGGGTAGGCCGGTTCGGCGGCGGTGGGGATGGTGTTGATGTACGGCGTCTCCAGGAACGGCGGGACGTCGATGCCGGTGCGCCGCGCGTGCTCGTTGACGCGTTGCAGGAGCTGTGCGGCCCGTTGCGGGCCCCCGAACCCGGCGGCCGCGTCGAGGGATTCACGCCACTCGGCGACCTCGGACGGGTCCTTGTCGGGAAGCTGGTCGAGCTGGGACACGGATGATCCCCTTTCGCGTTCCTGGGTGAGGAGTTCGGGGTGCCGCGGCGTGCCGCGGCAGCCCGGTGAGCGGGCCGGATATACGGGTGGTCCGGCCGGTGTGCGAGGGCGGCGACGCACACCCCGCTGACACTGACGCCGCTCCCGCATCGCCCTTGCCGACCTCTGCGGCCTTCGCCGAGCTCCGAGGTCTTTCGAGATGCGGAAGCGTGTTTCCGTAATCCAGAACCTAGGAGCCGCCGTTAGGTGCAGTCAACACTTACCGGCGAGTAATGAGCGATGATCGATCATTTCTCACGATGCGAGACCCCGGCCGCGGCACGGCGGAGCAACTCCTCATAGACGGTGGGGTCGTTGCCCGTCACCTCGGGGAAGCCGGTGCCGTACCTGCCGTGCCAGCGGGCCGTCACCCCGGGGTTGGCGCAGTCCGAGCCGTCCGGCAGGTAGAGGTGCGGACTGCACCGGACCCCGTGCTCCCTGGCGCACACGAAGTCCTCCGTGATCACCCGGCGCGCCCGCCCGTCGTCCAGACCCTCGGCGATCGCCGCCGCGTCGACGCCCGGCGTCTCCTTCGCCACGTCGAGGACCACGGCGCGGCCGCCGATGGACCGGCTCTCGGCCCAGAAGGCCCGGCGCAGGGCGAGGTCGAGCCGCTCGGAGGCCGCCAGGCCCTGCCGCTTGGCCAGCTGGACGGCTTCGAGCGCCGGCAGCGAGGAGGAGGGGAACTTCCAGTCCGGCGCCCGCCACAGCTGCCAGCCGGCGTCGGGCTCGATATGCGCCACCCCGCCGACCTCGGAGTCCGTGCCCGGCCGCGGGCTCGGCCCGTCGTTGAACAGTTCCAGCGGGAAGGCCCGGTGGTCGAGGCGGACCCGGCTCTCCAGGCCGAGCCTGGCCCGCGTGGTGTGCAGCCGGTGCAGTGCCACGTGGGCGAACGAGCACCAGATGTCGGAGAAGACGGTGATGGTGCCGGGTGCGACCCGCTCACGCGGGTGCGGGGTGGTGGGCGCGGCTGGAGTGGTGGTCATGGTGTTCCCATCGGCTTGTGTGCGTAGTCCAGGACGTGCAGTTCGAGCATGCGGCCGACGTACGGGTCCTGGCGGCGGAAGGCGTCCACGATGGCGACGTGGTCCTCGGCGTTCTCGTGCAGTTCGGTGCGCAGCCACTTCAGGGAGAGGCGGGTCCACAGCTCGATGGCCAGGGACTCCCAGTTGCGCAGCAGCACTTCGTTCCCGGCGGCCCGGACGATCTCCCGGTGGAACTCGACCGCGCAGTGGATCTGGAGGTCGGAGTCCCCGTCCCGCGCCGCCTGGTGCAGCAGGTCCAGGTGCGGTTCCAGCTCCGACACGTCCCCCGCGAGCCGGCGTACGGCCAGCTGACCGGCGAGGCGCTCCAGGGCGGCGCGCACCGGATAGACCGCGGGCAGATAGTCCGGGGTCAACTCCCTGACTCGTACACCCTTGTTGGGGATCATGTCCACGAGCTGCATGGCCTGGAGGTCGCGCAGTGCCTCGCGGACCGGGCCGTGGCTGACGTCGAGTTCCCGGGCGATGTGCCGCTCGATGATGCGGTCGCCGGGGCGCCAGCGGCCGTTCAGGAGCCCGTCGAGGAGGGCGCGCCGCACCTGCTCGCTCAACGGGACGCGCTTCAACGAGGCGGCGGACGCCGCGACTTCGGTGGCTTGCTCACCTGACATGGGAACTCCGGTCGGAACGGGCGGGCGGCGGCCCGGAAGGGTTGAGCGATGATCGATCATCGTCTAACGTACGGCACGGTGGTCACGCCGCACCAGGTTCAAAACCCCCAGAGGCAAACCCTGTTGCGGCCCGGCCGGGTGCGGGCCCGGCTGCTCTCCGCGGATGACGCGCGTTTCCGAGCAGATCTCCACCCTCTTCCCGACAGCGACGCCGTCGAACGGGCCCTGCCGCCGTGCCGTGCGGGCACGCCCCGGCCCCTGCGCGCCGCCCTCTCCCTCCAAGGAACCCTGTGACCGAGCAGCTTCTCGACCTCACTCAGCACGAGATCCAGGCACTGAAGACCCGGTTCAACCTCGCCGACGCCCACACCCATCAGCAGCAGTCCCCGGGCCAGCGCGAGATCGTCCAGGCCCTGCCCGCCCTCTGGTACGAAGCCGAGGAGACGCGCCAGGCGGACCTGGAAGACCGCTTCAAGGAGGTCTTCTTCCGCCTGCACGGCCAGCACGGCGTGCGCGCGCAGACGACGATGCTCTCCTACGCGGCCTCCATCTCCACGCTGGTCGCGGGCATGTATCTGCGCCGCAACGACATCACCGTCACCCTCGTCGAACCCTGCTTCGACAACCTCCCCGACGTCCTGCGCAACGTCGGCGTCCACCCCGTGCCGGTCCCCGAGGACGCCCTCCACGACGCCGACCGCATCTACGACCGCCTCGCCGAGTCCGTCACCACCGACGCGCTCTTCCTCGTGGACCCCAACAACCCCACCGGCTTCTCACTGCTCAGCCACGGCCGCAAGGGCTTCGAGGAAGTCGTCCGCTACTGCGTCGACCACGACAAACTCTTCGTCGTCGACCTGTGCTTCGCCGCCTTCGCGCTCGCCGACCCGCGCTTCGGCCGGTTCGACCTCTACGAACTCCTCGACACCTCCGGGGTGCGCTACATCGCCCTGGAGGACACCGGCAAGACGTGGCCGCTCCAGGACGCCAAGTGCGCCCTGCTCACGTGCAGCCGCGACCTGTACGAGGACGTCTACAACATCCACACCAGCGTCCTGCTCGACGTCTCGCCGTTCGTCCTCAACTTCCTCGCCCGCTACGTCGAGGACTCCATCGAGGACGGCATGGCCTCGGTGCGCGACGTGATCACCCGCAACCGCGAGACCGCCCTGAAAACCCTGGAGGGCAGCCTCCTCGAACACCTCGACCCCGCGGTCAACGTCAGCGTCGCCTGGTTCCGGATCACCGACGACCGGATCAAGGCCACCGCACTCCAGGCCCACCTGACCCAGTACGAGGTCTATGTGCTGCCCGGCACGTACTTCTACTGGAACGAGCCCGAGCGCGGCGAGGCCTACGTCCGCATCGCCCTCGCCCGCGACCCCCAGGAGTTCGCGGCCTCCCTCACCCGCCTGCGCGAGGCGGTGGACAGCTATGCCGCGTGACGTCTACGTGGACGCGTCCCTGTTCATGGGGATGCACAGCGCCGATCCCGCCGTGCGCGACGCCTGCGCCGCGTTCTTCGCCGCCCACCTGCACCGGCCGGTCGTGATGACCTACGAGGAGGTCGGCCGCTGCGACGACCTGGTGTGGAGCCACTCGCGCCACGAGCAGGACGTCTACTACCCCTTCATGGACGTGCTGCACTCGCTCATGCCGATCCGGCGGCGCGCCTACACCGCCGCCGACTGGGCGGCGCTGGCCCGGCTCCCGTCCCAGGCCGACGACCTGGCCCCGCGCGAACGGATGCTGCTCGCGTCCGTACTGGCCGCCGAAGGCGAGCTGGTCACCGTGAACCCCCGCCTCACGGTGCTCGCCGCGGCCGGGCTGCCGGTGCGCACCCCGCTGCCCGCGAGCGGCGCCGTGCGCTTCGCCGACGCCGACGACGTACTCGACGGCCTGTACCGCACATCCCTGACCCTGGAGGTCGACCATGCCGCCGTCTGAGGCGCCCGTGAACAGGTTCGCCGCCGTGGAGGAGCTGAAGCGGCTGCGCGGCGTCGTCGTGCCGCTCGTGACACCCGTCGACGCGCGCCACAAGGTGTGCGAGCAGAGCGTCGCCCGGCTGATGGACAGCCTGCGGGGCCGCGTCGCCGGATACATGCCGGCGCTCAGCACCGGGGAGGGCTGGAAGCTCTCCCTCAAGCAGTGGATCGACATCGTGCACCTGACCGTCGAGCACGCCGACGGTGCCCCGGTCCTCGCCGGCGTGGAGGTCGGCCGCCCCGCCGGCATCCTGGCGCGGGCCGCGCTCGCCGAGGCCCTGGGCGCCGACGCCATCGTCGTACCGCCACCGTTCCCGGCCGCCGGCACCCCGCGCCCCACGCTCGTCGAGCACTTCCGCGAGATCGTCGACAAGAGCCCGCTGCCCGTCTTCGTCTACCACGAGAACGCGGTCTCCAAGACGGACCTGGACGTGACCGCGCTGCGCGAGGTGTGCGCGCTGCCGGGCGTCGTCGGCGTCAAGGAGTCCAGCGGCGACGCGCAGTTCACCAAGGAGCTGCTGGCCGGCGGGGTGCCGGTGCCGGTCTTCCAGGGCTGGGAGCACCAGATCGCCGACGTCCCCGGCGTGCAGGGCTTCGTCGGCCCGCTGGCCAACCTCGAACCCGGCACCTGCGACGAGGCCGTGACCTCCTTCTCCCGCCTCTCCCAGGAGCGGATCGACGAACTGTCCGAGCGGTACGGCCTGCTGGCGGACGACTGGTACCTGCACGTCAAGACCGAACTGGCCCGGCGCGGAGTCATCAGCACGGCGCTGGCCGTCGGCTGACCCTCCCGCCTCGGCGGAAACCACCCACCCCTCCTTGTGAAGGAGCGCCCCAGTGACAGCGAACGCCACCGCGGAACGCACCGCGGGCAGCCGCCTGTTCGTCCTCAACCGCACCGTCCCCACCCCCGAGGAGCTGCGTGAACTGCACGACCTGGAAGAGCGGCTGATCGCCTCCCGGGTCCGCGAGATCGAGGCCGCGGCCCCGGAGCTGCCCGACCGCGCGGCCCTCGGCCGGCAGATGAAGGAACTGCTTCAGGCCGAGGAGGCCGACCCGCCGGAGTTCGAGCGCGTCATGGCCGAGGACCTGGACCGCGAGCAGTTCACGGAGGTCGTCGCACAGTTCGCGGTGGACGGCCTGACCGAGTCCGAGTCGTTCCTGCCGATCGTCTGGCGGCTCCCGAGGAAGGCCAAGATGGCCGTGTTCCGGGTCCTCGTCGACGAGTTCGGCTGCGGCAACCTCGACCAGGCGCACTTCAACATCTACCGCGACCTGATGGCCGAACTCGGCATGTCCCTGGAGGTCGGCGACTATCTCGACCGCACGAACGAGGAGACGTACGCGTACGTCAACACGTTCTTCTGGGCGGCGGCCCGGGCACCGCGCCCCGAGTACTTCCTCGGCACGCTCTGCTACCTGGAGTCCAGCATCCTCTACGCCTTCAAGTGCTTCGCCGCGGCGGCGCGGCGGCTCGGCCTCAAGGGCGCCCGCTACTACACCGAGCACCTGCACATCGACCACTTCCACGCCAGGGAACTCCAGGTCGCCATCCGGGAGTTCGACGCCGAGGCCGATCTGCACCCGGTCAAGGTGTGGGCCGGGTTCAAGATGGCCAGCGAGGTCATCGGCGGCGCCACCGAGGCGGCGGTCGCCTCCGCCCTCAAGGCGGCCTGAGTGGACGACACCACCATCGAACAGGTGGGTGAGGACAGGCTCCGGGTGCGGGTCGGGGAGCGGGAGTTCGAGGTGGACGCCGCCTGCCCGCACCGCAAGGGCTTCCTCGCCCACGGCTATGTGAACGCGGCGCGGCTGCGCATCACCTGCCCCCTGCACCACTCCAGCTTCTCGCTGGAGACGGGCGAGGCGATCACCGGGCCCACCGACCGGCGCCTGTGCACCCGGGAGATCACCCCGCCCACCGCCTGAGGCCTACGACCGCCGGGGGGCGGCGGGTTCCCGACTGCCGTCCCGGAGCGCGCCGCCCCGCGTCCCCGTGACCTTCGCGCCGGACGCCTCCGGCCGCCTCCCCGGCGTACGCACCAGGACGAGCACCAGCGCCCCGGCGACGAGCCCCGCGACGCCCGCCGCGAGGGACGCCCCGTTGAGGCCGTCGGCGAAGGCGGCCCGTATCGCGTGCTCGGACAGCGTGCCGCGCACGGCGGGGGCGCCGCCGCCCGCGACGGCGTGCGCCGCGTCATGGCCGAGCGAGTCCGCCATGCGCGAGGTCAGCACCGTGCCGAACAGGGCGACCCCGACCGCGTAGCCGAGCTGACGGAAGGTGTTGACCGCGCCGCCCGCCATCCCGGCGTTCGCGGGCGGCACCGCGGCGAGCGCCGCCCCGGCGAGCCCCGGCGCGACCAGCCCCGTGCCGATCCCCGCGAGGGTCAGCCCCGGTGCGAGCGCCGTCCAGGACGACCCGGCGTCGAGGACCGCCGTGCAGAGCCCGCCCACGCCGATCAGCAGCAGCCCGGCACCGATGACCAGGCGCGGCGCCGCACCGTGCAGGAGCCGCCCGCTGACCAGCGCCACCACGAACGACGTCGCCGCCAGCGGCAGCAACACCAAGCTGCCGCGCACCGGGCTCATGCCGAGCACGGTCTGGAGCCACAGGGAGAAGTACGGGATGACGCCGAACGCCGCCGCGTTGTAGCCGATCGCGCCGATCAGCACCCCGGTGAACGCCGGCGTGCGCAGCAGCCGCAGATCGAGCAGCGGATGGGCGACGCGCCGCTCGACCAGCACGAAGCAGAGCAGCGCGCACGCCGACAGGACGAAGGCGGTGACGGTGATCCGCGACGTCCAGCCGTCGGCGCCGCCGCGCAGCACGCCGTACGTCCCCGCGCCCGCGAACGCGGCGAACGCGGCGGTGCCCGCCCAGTCGACCCGCCGCCCGGCGGGACCCTTCGACTCCGGCACCACGCGCAGCGTCAGCCAGATCGACACCACGCTCACCGGCAGGTTCACGAAGAAGATCCACCGCCAGCCGGGCCCCTCGGTGAGCACCCCGCCCACGATCGGGCCGAGCGCGGCCGACGCCCCGCTCACCGCGCCCCACACACCGAGCGCCGCGGACCGGTCGCGGCCCTGGTAGGCGGCGCCGAGCAGCGGCAGCGTCGTCGCGAACATCGCGGCGGCGCCCACCCCTTGCAGCGCGCGGGCCGCCACCAGCGTCCCCGCGCCCGACGCCAGGCCGCACCCCAGTGAGGCCACGGCGAAGAGCGCCGTCCCCGCCACGTTGAGCCGCCGCCGCCCCAGCACGTCGGCGGCGGCACCGACACCGAGCAGCAGCGCGGCCAGCGCGAGCGCGTAGCCGTCGATGACCCACTGGAGGCCGGTGAGCGAGGCGTCCAGCGCCCGCGCCATGTCGGGCAGCGCCACGACCACGATCGTCACGTCCAGCAACAGCATGAACGTCCCCAGAGACACCGCCGTGAGCGGCCCCCATCTACGCATCGCCTTGTTTCCCCTTGCCTCTTGTCGCCTGACGGCGACACCTGTCCGACGTCGCCCGTCGCATCCCGTACGCCGGATGCGCGTGCCCTCGTACGATGGGACGGCGACGGACGATCCCGGTGCTCACGAGAGTGAAACCGCCGGATCTCGACATGGAGGGACGGCTTGATGGCGGAAACCGAGATCTTCGACGACCTGGACCTCAAGCTGCTGCACGCCCTGGAGATCGACGGCAGGGCCCCCTTCAGCCGCATCGCCGCCGTCCTCGGCGTCTCCGACCAGACCGTCGCGCGCCGCTTCCGCCGCCTGCGGGCCGAGGCGGGCCTGCGCGTCGTCGGCGTCCGGGACAGCGCGCGGCTCGGCAGGGACCAGTGGATGCTGCGCCTGCGCTGCGCGCCCGACGGCGCCGAGGCCATCGCGGCCGCCCTGGCCCGCCGCCCCGACACGGCCTGGGTCCATCTCACGTCGGCCGGCACCGAAGTGGTCTGCATGACCGTGCCCCGCACGCCCGGCGACTACGACGACCTGCTCTTCGGCAAGCTCCTGCGCACCCGCAAGCTCATCGAGATCACCGCCCACCAGCTCATCCACCGCTTCTACGGCGGACGCACCGGCTGGATCGGCAAGCACCGCCCGCTCACCGACGAGCAGGCCGCGGCCCTCCGCCCCGCCGAGCCACCGGCGACCGCCCCCGGGCGCCTGCGCATCGCCCCCGACGACGAGCCGCTGGTCGCCGCCCTGAAAGCCGACGGCCGCGTCACCTGTCCCGAGCTCCAGCGGCTCACGGGCCGCTCCGAGTCCGCCGTCAAGCGTCGCGTCGCCGCGCTGCTCGGCTCCGGCGCGCTGTACCTCGACACGGAGTACGACACCGCGCGCTTCGGCTTCACCACCGCCGCGATGCTCTGGATCACCGTCGCCCCCGGGGCCCTCGACGAGGTCGGCCGGGCGATGGCCGCGCACCCCGAGGTCGCCCACGTCTCCGCGATCACCGGCTCCGCCCACCTGATGGCGAGCGTCCTGACCCGCGACACCGCGGAGCTGTACGGCTACCTGAGCGGCAGCCTCGGCGCGCTCGACGGCGTGCGGCACATCGAATCGGCACCGTACCTGCGCCGCCTCAAGGAACTCACCTACCCGCGACCGCTGCGCTAGCGTCACGCCGCAGCCGGTCCCCGCCCGCCAGGATCGCCGCCGCCAGCGCGTCCGCGGCACCCGGCGCGCCCTGCCCGGCGGCGCGCCGCTCGCCGTGCAACAGCACGAAGTCGACCGGCCCCAGCTCCGGCAGGCCCGCCCGGTCGGGGACGCGGACCAGGCCCGGCGGAATCAGACCGCGCGAGTGCGCCATCACGCCGAGGCCCCCGCGGGCCGCCGCCACCAGGCCGTTGAGGCTGCCGCTGGTGCACGCCACCCGCCAGGCACGGCCGCGCCGCTCCAGCGCCTCGAAGGCCAGGGCCCGGGTGATGCCCGGGGGCGGGTAGACGATCAGCGGCACGGGGCGTTCGGGGTCCAGGCGCAGCCGCTCGGAGCCGATCCACACCAGCTGATCGTGGCGGACCAGTTCGCCGCGCGGGTCCTCCGGGCGCCGCTTGGCGAGCACCAGGTCGAGCTTGCCCGCGTCCAGCTGTTCGTGGAGCGTGCCGGAGAGCTCGACGGTCAGCTCCAGGTCGACGTCCGGGTGGTCGCGCCGGAAGGACTCCAGGATGTCGGTGAGCCGGGTCAGGACGAAGTCCTCCGACGCCCCGAACCGCAGCCGCCCGCCGAGCCGCGTCCGGGTGAAGAACGCCGCCGCCTGCTCGTGCACCGCGAGGATGCGCCGCGCGAAGCCGAGCATCGCCTCGCCGTCCTCGGTCAGCTCGACGCTGTGGGTGTCGCGGGTGAACAGCGGCCGCCCCGTGGCGTCCTCCAGGCGGCGCACGTGCTGGCTCACCGTCGACTGGCGCAGGCCGAGGCGGCGCGCGGCCTGCGTGAAGCTCAGCGTCTGTGCCACCGCGAGAAAGGTGCGCAGCTGCGAAGGGTCGTACACACCCACCAGCGTAGTACCGCTCATCGTGAACCGTGATGGCAGTCAGAGCGGTGTACGGCGTTCCCGATGGCGCCGGGCAGGAGGATCATGGAGAAGGCACGTTCCGGCCGTCGGCCGGATACCGCCCCATAGAGCCTGGAGCACCGTGAAACGCCTGAAGTGGCCGTCCTGGATGCCGGTCGACCCCTACATCGTGGCGTTGCTCGCGACCGTGGGGGCCGCGGCCCTCATACCCGCCCGCGGCACCGCCGCCGACGTCGCCTCCTGGGCCTCCACCGCCGCCGTCTCGTTCCTCTTCTTCCTCTACGGCGCCCGGCTGTCCACCCGGGAAGCGCTCGACGGGCTCAAGCACTGGCGGCTGCACGTCACGGTCCTCGCCTGCACGTTCCTCGTCTTCCCGCTGCTCGGGCTCGCGGCGAAGGGGCTCGTGCCCCACGTCCTGACCCCCGCCCTGTACAGCGGCTTCCTCTTCCTCACGCTGGTGCCCTCGACGATCCAGTCGTCCATCGCCTTCACCTCCATGGCCCGCGGCAACGTCCCCGCCGCCATCTGCGCGGGCTCCTTCTCCTCGCTCGCCGGCATCCTGCTCACCCCGCTGCTCGCCGCCGCCCTGCTCGGCAGCAGGGGCGGCGGCTTCTCGGCGGACTCCGTCGTCAAGATCGTGCTGCAACTGCTCGTGCCGTTCGTCGCCGGGCAGCTGCTGCGCCGCTGGGTCGGCGGCTTCCTCGCCCGGCACAAGAAGGTCCTCGGGTACGTGGACCGCGCATCGATCCTGCTCGTCGTCTACACCGCCTTCAGCCAGGGCATGGTGCGGGGCATCTGGAGCCAGGTCACTCCGTGGCGGCTGCTCGCGCTGCTCGGTGTCGAGGCGGTGCTGCTCACCGTGATGCTGACGCTGACCTGGTACGGCGCCAAGCGGCTCGGCTTCCGCCGCGGCGACCGCGTCGCGATCCAGTTCGCCGGGTCGAAGAAGTCGCTGGCCGCCGGGCTGCCCATGGCCAGCGTCCTGTTCGGGGCGCACGCCTCCCTCGCCGTGCTGCCGCTGATGCTCTTCCACCAGATGCAGCTGATGGTCTGCGCGGTCATCGCCAAACGCCGTTCGCGCGATCCGCGCGACTTCGACGGCGAGGAGTCCGTCAGCGCGGCGCACCCAGCCGCAGCGTCACGAACCGCGGCCGGTACAGCGCCACGTTCCGGTTGACGTTCGCCTGCGCGCTCGCGGGCACCGGGTCCAGCCAGTTGACGTCGTAGCTCAGCACCACGCGCCCGCCCCCGCCGAGCGCCGGATGGACCTGCGGGTTGTAGGCCGCCGTGTCCTGACGTGGCGCGGCGTCCTTTGGCAGCGGCGCCTCGAACGCCTTGGCGGGGCCGTGCCAGGGCCCGGTGGGGGAGCAGGACCAGTACGACGAGACGGTGGTCAGCCCCTCGGTGCCCGAGGCCATCGTGAACAGCACATAGGTGCCCTTGTCCCGTACGACCGTGAACGCGCTGCCCACCCCCTTGCGCTTCCCGTCCCCGAGGACCGGCCGCGACGCGCCCGCACGCCCCCACTCCTCGCCGTCCCAGTACTCCCACGCGTCGGCCTCGGCGAGCCTGCCGTGCCGGACGCGCGCGACATGGGCGTGCGAGGAGGGACGCGAGGTGGCCTGGGCGTCCGTGCCGCCGAAGACGTACGTCCAGCCGTCCTCGTCGACCGTCGCCGCGCCGTACAGCACCCGCTTCTCCGGGTCCCCGACGCCCTGCTGGTCGGACACCTTCACGATGCCCTCGACACGCAGGTCCGGCAGGGAGAGCGTGGCGACCTCCGTGGCGAGGGGGACACCGTAGATCCAGGGGCCCTGGCTCGCCATGCGGTTCCACAGCAGGACGCGTACGACCTGCTCGTCCGAGCCCGGCGAACGGGGCTCGACCCGCGCCGCCACCGGCCAGCGCCACTGCTGGGGCGCCGGGTCGGGGAAGAGCGGGGCGGCGAGGGTGCGGCGCAGGGCGCCCGAACGGGACATCACCACGGCCGAGTTGCGCACCATCGGCGCGCTGGTGTCGCGCCAGGTGTGCGGCTGGCCGGCCGGGTTGGGCGGGGCGTGGACCTGGCCGAGGAAGGTGTCGGAGAACAGCCACAGGACGCGCCCGTCCGGCAGCCGCACCGAGTGGGTGCCGTCCCCGCCCGTCCAGTCGTCGGTCCGCGTCCCGTCGTCGCCGTAGCGCGCGAACTCTCCCGTCGCCTTGTCGTCGGCGGACCAGGACGCCACCGTCCGGGGGCGGCACGCCGCGTCGGGCGCGCCCTCCCGGTCGTCTTGCGGGAGGGCGATCAGCAGGACGGCCGCACAGGCGGCGGCGAGCAGCAGGACCAGCCAGCTCCTGCCGCCCCCGCCACCGCGACGTTCTCGGTCGGACACGCCGGGGACGTTAGTTGCTGCCGCGCACGCGGTCCATGGGGAGCCGGGCGACGGTGTCCCGTGTCACAGGAGCCTCACCGGTACGCAGGGCTTCCACCTCCGCGTCGCTCAGGGCCCTTTCGTACACCGCCACGTCGTCGACCGACCCGGTGAAGTGGGCGCGGCTGTCCATCCGCTGCCCGATGTGGACGCCGAAGGCGGAGTTGCGGCTGACCGAACCCGGCACGTCCGCGGCGGTGACCCGCTCCCCGTCCAGGAAGAGCGTGAGACTGCCCCCGCCCCGGCGCAGCGCGACGTGGTGCCACTCGCCGTCGTTGTGCGCGTCCGTGGTGCGCACGGCGGCGGACCTCGGCGGCGCGCCGCCGTCGCGCGTGGTGATCAGCCCCGTGACGCGGTCGCTCGCGGGTTCGCCGCGCAGCCACACCTGCGGCTGGTTGGTGCCGATGCCGCCCATCCACAGCAGCGGCTGCTCACCGGTGGCCGCGGAGTAGCGGAACCACAGAGAGGCCGTGAAGTCCTTGGTGCCGAGCGGAAGGCGGTGGCGGAACGGCAGGCGTACGGCGTCGTCCGTGCCGTCGAGGGAGAGCGCGCCGCCGAAGCGTCCCGGGGTCTCGCGCGCCCCGCCGAGCACCGCCGCGGCACGGGCGCCCGGGGCGTGGTCGCGGGTCGTCGGGTCGGGGCCGCGGCGCGGCTTCAGCCAGTCCTCGGTGAAGCGGGCGAAGCGGATCTCGTCGCGCGCGTCGACCGCGCCGGCCTCGTACAGCAGGCCGACGTGCGCGCTGTCGGCCCGCACCAGGTCGGAGTAGCCGGACCAGTCCGTGGTGACCGTCGTGCCCCGGTCGACGCTGTCCCAGGTGCGGCCGCCGTCGTAGGAGGAGCGGATCTGCATCGTGCGGCGGCGGTCGGGGTCGCCGGGGCAGGCGAGCAGCATCCGCTTGCCCGACTGGAGGGTGGAGCACTGCACTTGGGGCGCGTACAGGTCGGGGACCGCCCGGAAGGGGCCGGTGAAGGACTTGCCGCCGTCCCGGCTCACCGCCTGGGTGCGGTGGCCGAGGTCGGTGCCGTCCTGCTCGCGCCCGCTGACGTGGACCGCCCCGTCGGGCCGTTCGGTGACGGTCATCTCGGACGGCTTCTGGCGGAACGTGCCGTCGGCGGCGACCGGATAGGAGTCCGTGGCGCCGATCCGCCAGGTGTCGCCGCCGTCGTCGCTGACGGCCAGCGCCGCGTGATTGGCGCTTATCCGGCTGCCGTCCCACGTCTCGGCGTTGACGGAGAAGACGAGCCGTCCCGCGTGCCGGCCGCGGGTCAGCTGGACGCCGTGCACGGGCCCGGTGGCATACCAGGAGTTCCAGTGGTCCGGCAGGATCTCCTCGCTCAGGTCGCGCGGCTGCGACCAGGTGCGGCCGTCGTCGTCGCTGTGCTGGAGGTGGGGGGTGCGGTCACAGGGGATGTCGCAGTTCTTGCCGTCGGTGCGGCCGGTGTTGAAGGTCTCCGCGAGCAGCACACGGCCGCTCTCGCGGTCCACGACCGGCGCCGGATTGCCGTGGGTGTCGCCCCCGCCTTCGTTGATGACCTGGAGCGGACCCCAGGTGCGGCCCCCGTCGTGCGAGCGTTTGAGCACCAGGTCTATGTCGCCCGCGTCACCGCAGTTGTCGACCCGGCCCTCGGCGAAGGCGAGCAGGGTGCCCTTGGTGGTCCGCACGACGGCCGGGATGCGGAAGCAGGCGTACCCGGGGTCCTGGGAGGCCTTGAACAGCACCTGCTCCTCGAACGCCGCCGTCGGCTCGGGCGCCGCCCGCGCCCCGGGGGCGGGCAGCAGCGCGCCGACGGCCACGGCGGTCAGGGCGGCGGTGGCGGTGCGCAGGGATCTGAGGCGTAGGCGAAGGCCGGATCGCGACGGGCTCGGTGGGCGCGGTGGACTCGATGGGCTCGGTGACAGCGACGACATGGTGCGGCCCGCCTTTCATGGCGACGGCGACAGCGACTGGACATCCTGACATCCCATGTCCTGTGTGCGAGCCATAGACGGTACTGAGGGCCACCCCGCCTCACAAGAACCGTGCGCCGGCGTCACCGCGCGTCGGGTCACGGCACGAGGACCACCTTCCCGAGGTTGCTCCGCCCCTCGACCGCCGCGTGGGCGGACGCCGCGTCCGCCAGCGCGAACCGCCCGTGCACGGCGGGCCGCAGCTCACCCGCCTCGAACAGCCGCCACAGCTCCCGCCGCCACGCCTCGTACAGCTCGGGCCTGCCGCGCGCGATCAGCGCCATCTGGAAGCCGATGACCGACTTCGCCCCGACGAGCAGGTCGTACGCCGCCACGGAGCCGCCGCCCGAGCTGTAGGCCACCAGGCGACCGTGCGGCGCGAGGGATCTGACGGCGGGTGCCAGCAGGCCGCCGCCCACCGCGTCCAGGACGTAGTCGACCGGCTCTCCCCAGTCCTGACGGTCGTACGTGATGACGTCGTCCGCGCCGAGTCCGCGCACGAAGCCGGCCTTGCCGGGGTCGGACACGGCGCCCACGACGCGTCCGGCCCCCCGCGCCTTCGCCAGCTGCACGGCGAGATGACCGACCCCGCTCGCCGCGGCCGTGACGAGCGCGGCCTCGCCCGGCGCGGGACGCGCGGCCTCCAGCGCGCCGAACGCGACGAGCCCGGAGCGGACCAGCGCGACGGCGTCGACCGCGCTCGCCCCGTCGGGAACGGGGGAGGCCATGGCGGTGTGCAGCAGGGCGTAGTCGGCGTACCCGTGGCCGAAGACGAGCCCCGTGACCCGGTCGCCCGGCGCGTGGCCCCGGGCGTTCTCGCCGAGTGCGACGACCTCCCCGGCGATCTCGCCGCCGAGCGCGATCGGCTCGCGCGGCTCACGGACCTTGCGGACGACGGGCAGCGTGACGCCGGCCGCCTCGACGCGCACGAGCAGTTCGCCCGGCCCCGGCTCGGGAACGGGGACCTCCTCCAGGAACAGGACCTCGGGACCGCCGCTGCGTTCGTACCGGACGCGACGCATCCGCACCACCTCCAGAGTGACCCGGAAATCATTGGGGACCCCAACGGTAGGCTCACTTCGTTGGGAAGTCCAATGATTCTTCGCTAGGCTCGGTCCATGCCCACGACGCCACCCGCCCCCCGCGCCATCCGCGCCCTCCCCAGCTGGCTCCTCGGCCGTGCCGCTGCCCGCGGCCGGAGCCTCGTCGCCGAGGCGCTCGCGCAGCAGGGGCTGAAGATGTGGCACCACGTGGTGCTCGCGGCCGTCGCGGACCTCGGCCCGGTCGCCCAGGCGGAGCTGGGCCGCAGCGTCCTGCTCGATCCGAAGGACATGGTCGGGGTGATCAACGACCTTCAGGCCGGCGGCCTCGTCGACCGCGCGCCCGACCCCCGGGACCGCCGCAAGAACGCCATCACCGTCACCGCCGAGGGGAAGCGGCTCCTGGCCCGCTGCACCGAGGCCGCCGGGCGGGCCAACGACGCGCTCCTCGCGCCCCTCTCGGCCGGCGAGCGCGAACGCTTCCTGGAGATGCTGACCCGGATCTCCGGGGTCGGGGTCGCGGAGGACGGCGCGCCCTGAGACAGGCGGCCCCGCGCGGTCCCCGGGCCGGCCTCGGACGGCCCCGCGTCAGTCCTGGACGGCCGCGGCCGTCAGCGCGACGCGGTGCTCGCCCGCGTACACGTTCATGGAGGCGCCACGCAGGAAACCGACCAGTGTCAGACCGGTCTCGGCGGCCAGGTCCACCGCCAGCGACGACGGCGCGGAGACCGCGGCGAGCACCGGGATGCCCGCCATCACCGCCTTCTGGGCGAGCTCGAAGGAGGCGCGGCCCGAGACGAGCAGCACCGCGCGCGACAGCGGGAGCCGTCCGTCCTGGAGGGCCCGCCCGACGAGCTTGTCGACGGCGTTGTGCCGCCCCACGTCCTCCCGTATGTCCAGCAGGTCGCCCTCCTCGGAGAAGAGCGCCGCCGCGTGCAGGCCCCCGGTCCTGTCGAAGACCCGCTGCGCCGCGCGCAACCGGTCGGGCAGCTCCGACAGGAGCTCCACGCCCAGCCGCACCGGGGGAGTGTCGGCGATCGGGAAACGGGCCGTGGTGCGGACCGCGTCCAGGCTCGCCTTGCCGCACAGCCCGCAGGACGAGGTGGTGTAGACGTTGCGCTCCAGCGTGATGTCGGGGATCACGACACCCGGGGCGGTCCGCACGTCGACCACGTTGTACGTGTTGGCACCCTCGGCGGTCGCCCCGGCGCAGTACACGATCGACTGGAGCTCGTCCGCCGCGCCGAGCACGCCCTCGCTCACCAGGAACCCCGCCGCGAGCGCGAAGTCGTCGCCCGGAGTGCGCATGGTGACGGCCAGCGGCCTGCCGTTCAGCCGGATCTCCAGGGGCTCCTCGGTGACCAGGGTGTCGGGCCGCTCGGTGACGCGCCCGTCCCGGATCCGGATGACCTTGCGTCGCTCCGTGACTCGTCCCATGTCCTGATCAGTCCCGGTTCTGTCCGTACGGGTGGCCGAGGCGGCCCTTGACGCGGAGATCGCCCTCTCATTGTCCCGTACGCGGAGGGAGGGGCCGCAGCGGGCTCCGCGGTACGCGGGACTCCGGGGTGCGGCCACCGCTCGGCCCCGGACCGCGGGAACTCGTACACAAGGTCACACAACTCTTCAGAGGGTGACCGCAGGAGTGACCGGATCATGAGAAGCATCCAAAGCCGACGCGCCTTTCCTGTCGCTTTACGTGTCCTGTTACCGGTGAGTCGCTGAGCACACTGGTGGGTCCCGCATCTCCGGCAACAAGGGGGACCCGTACATGCACGGCTCACGCATCGCCGCCGTCGGCCACTACCAGCCCGCCAAGATCCTCACCAACGAGGACCTGGCGGGCACCGTGGACACGAGCGACGAGTGGATCCGCTCCCGCGTGGGCATCCGCACCCGGCACATCGCGGGCCCCGAGGAGCCGGTCGACGAGCTGGCCGCGCACGCCGGCGGCAAGGCCCTGGCCGCCGCGGGCCTGGCCCCCGACGCGATCGACCTGGTCCTGGTCGCCACCTCCACGGCCATCGACCGCTCGCCGAACATGGCCGCCCGCGTGGCGGCCCGGCTCGGCATCCCCTCACCGGCCGCCATGGACATCAACGTCGTGTGCGCGGGCTTCACGCACGCGCTCGCCACCGCCGACCACACCCTGCGGGCCGGGGCCGCCACCCGCGCCCTGGTCATCGGCGCGGACAAGATGTCGGAGGTCACCGACTGGACGGACCGCACCACCTGCGTGCTGACCGGTGACGGCGCGGGCGCCGCCGTCGTCGAGGCGTGCGGGCCCGGCCAGGAACCGGGCATCGCCCCGGTGCTGTGGGGCTCGGTGCCCGAGATGGGCAACGCCGTCCGCATCGAGGGCACCCCGCCGCGCTTCGCCCAGGAGGGGCAGAGCGTCTACCGCTGGGCCACGACCCAGCTGCCGCCGCTGGCCCGCGCGGCCTGCGAACGCGCGGGGCTCACCCCGGCCGACCTCGCCGGGGTCGTCCTGCACCAGGCCAACCTCCGCATCATCGAGCCCCTCGCGGAGCGCATCGGCGCGGTCAACGCCGTCGTCGCGCGTGACGTCGTGGACTCCGGCAACACGTCCGCGGGCAGCATCCCCATGGCTTTGTCCAAGCTGGTGGAGCGCGGCGAACTGCGCTCCGGCGACCCCGTGCTGCTCTTCGGCTTCGGCGGGAACCTGTCGTACGCGGGACAGGTCGTGCGCTGCCCGTGAGCCGGCCGCGGGGGTGACCGGCTCCGCTTGCCCGGAGGCTCACCCGCTCCTGGGCGCCAGCACCGCCTGCGTCTGCGTGGTCTGGCCCGCCAGCCGCCCCTGATCGTCGTACACCTCGGTCTGTACGACGATGAAGGAGCCGCCGACGTGCAGCGGCCGGGCCACGGCGCGGGCCGTCCCGGAGCGCACGGCCCGCAGGAAGTTGGTCTTGGACTCGATCGTCGACGTGGCCTCGCCCTCGGGCAGGTTGAGGTACGCGCACACCGCGCCGACCGTGTCCGCGAGCGCCATCAACGCCCCGCCGTGCAGCGCGCCGCCCGCCGTGCACAGCTCCGGGGACCACGGCAGCGTGCCCTCCACGCGCTCGGGTCCCGCCTCGGCGAAGGCGATGCCGAGATGGCCGGCGAAGGGGACGGCGGAAAGCAGTTGGGCCCGGAGATCGTCCTCGGGCAAGGTGTCCGACATGGGGTGGCCTTCCACTGGGGGGTCGTGGCGACACCATCGTGCGCCACGGCCCCGCGGGGCGTCGATTACCCCGGAGGTAAACCGCCACCGCGCCCCGGGAGAAGCACATGAGCGAGAAGCACATGAGCACGAGGCACCGCGTAGGCCCCGCGCGCATAGGCCCCGCGCGCGTACGCCCCGCGGCCGAGGAGGACGTAGCGACGGCCGTGGACACCCTGGCCCGCGCCTTCGCCGACTACCCCTTCACGCGGTACGTCGTCGCGGCCGACGCCCATGAGGAGCGGGTGCGCGGCTTCCAGGAACTCTTCCTCACCCGTGTCGGCATGGTCCACGGTCGTGTCTGGGTCGCGGACGCCGGTCGTGCCGTCGCCGTCTGGACCACTCCGGACCAGGACCCCGGCCCCGGACTCGCGGAGATCGGCCCGCGGATCGGCGAACTCGCCGGGGAACGCGCCCCCTGGTTCGAGTCGGCGGAGCGCGCGTTGGACCCGCACCGCCCCGAAGGACCGGCGTGGTTCCTCGCCACGGTCGGGGTCGACCCCGCGGCGCAGGGCCGGGGGCTCGGCGGCGCGGTGCTGCGGCCCGGCCTGGAAGCCGCCGACCGCGCCGGGTGCCCGGCGTTCCTGGAGACATCGGCCGAGCGCAACGTCGCGTTCTACGAGCGGCTCGGCTTCGCCGTCACCGCGGAGGTCGCCCTGCCGGACGGCGGCCCGCGCACGTGGTGCATGCTGCGGGAGCCCGCGCAGCGGCGCAGTGACGCCCGGACGCGCCGGTGACCCCTTTGTGTCCTGGGACGGCTTTGTCCTGTGACGGGAGAAAGTTGGGGGCGTTTTCGCGCGACTTCTTCCCACCCCCGGCACGCGCTCCTGCGTTCCCCTCGAAAGCACGGAGGAAGCCCGGTGAGGCGGGGAGGGGCGCGTGAGACGCATGACGGCTCGACCCGCCAACGCGCACCAGGCGCGGCTGCTGCGGCTGTTGCGTGACGGCGGGCCCCACTCCGGTCGCCCAGCTGGGCGACCTGGTCGACCTCTCGCGGTCCAAGCTCGCCGTCGAGGTCGACCGGCTCCCGGAGACCGGACTCGCGGCCGCCGACGGACTCGCCGCCTCGCGCGGCGGCCGCCGCTCCCACAACATCCGCCTGGCCCCGGCGCTGCGCTTCCTCGGCGCGGACATCGGCGCGACCTCGGTCGACGTCGCGGGCCCGCCCCCTTCGAGCCGGTCGATCACGTGCTCAGGCAGCCCCACCGCTATCCGCTGGTCCACGTCAAGGACGGCGTGCGCGATGAGACGACCCGCGACGGATACCGCATGTCGGACATCGGAGACGGCGACATCGACTAAGGGAAGTTCCTTTCGAAGGTGACCGCGCGCACCCACCAGGGGCGGCGCCATCACCACTGGCAGACGGAGCACGACAACCCGGCCGAGTCCTACGCCTTCGCCCGCAAGTCCAGCGAGCACTTGCACTCTCCAGCGCGCGGGGCGCTGCGGGGGTGAGCATGACCCGCGTGCGGCGTCGGAGGCGTATCTCCGCAGTCGCCCCAGCACTCCTGGTGAGGACGCGGGCAGGGTGACGCGCCCCACCGTGCATCCGGCGGTCGGCCGGTGGATACGCAGGTGAAAGGCACTCCGAAACCTTGGTATTGTTGTCCATGTCGCCGCGGGGAACACCCCGCACGGCGGCAGACACCTGGTCCGGGTGGCGGAATGGCAGACGCGCTAGCTTGAGGTGCTAGTGCCCTTTATCGGGCGTGGGGGTTCAAGTCCCCCCTCGGACACCAAAACGGTCACGTTTGAACCCCGGTCCCGGTTGGGTCCGGGGTTCGTCGTATCGGCGGGAAGGGGGCCGTGGGGCCGCTGTATGGCGTCCCCGGGCCGCACCACTTCCAGGTTGGCGCGTTGCGTGCCGGTGGACCGCCCCCGGCCCCTGGCGGCGCGCGGGCGGGTTTCGATCTTCGCGGCTTCGTCCTCGCTCGGCTCTGCCAGCCCTGCGGCAATGCCAGGGTCGAGCAGGTGGGCGAAGCCCTCAGTGAGGTCCGCGCCCTGCACCTGGTCATCCATGATCCAGAAGCGGGCGAAGACGGCTTGGTTGAGCTGTCGGCGGACATCGGGCGGTGCGGCGAGGTACAGCCGGTGCGCGTTGGCGCAGAGCAGTAGGGCCTCCTCGACCACCTTCATAACGGCCTCGATCTCAGTCGAGCACTGGTCGATGATCTGCTGTGCCTGGGCAAGCTCGCGGGTGATGCGTTCCTGCTCAGACTTCAGGTGTTCGAGCGAGATGGCATCGGCGTAGCGCATCTCGATCAGCTTGAGCTGTTGGTTCTGGAGTTCCTTCTTGCGCTTCTCCTGTCTGTCGAGTTCGGACCGGTTGCTGTGTTGCCGTTTCACCAGCTCGGCCATGACTTGCTCACGGATTGCCGCGATGCGGCTCTCGGACAACTGGATGCGAGACCAGTAGTCCGCGACGGCCGTTTCAACGTCAATGCTCAAGACCGTTGACTGTGTGCAGTCCTCCTTCTTCGCCCGGCCGAGGCAGTAGAAGTACGGGTAGACCGTGCCCCAGCGGTTGCGAGCGTTCATGACACCGAACCGACCACGGCACCGGCCGCAGAAGATCGAACCCTTGAGGTAGTGCGGGTGCTTCTGAACCTTCTCCCGCGCCGCAGCGCGAGCTGTCCGGACGGCCTGCACCTGCTCGAAGGTCACAGTGTCGATGAGCGCCGGATGCCGGCCCTCGTATCAGACGCCCTCGTACCTGACGAAGCCGGTGTAGTAGCGATTGACGAGCATCTTGTCGATGTGCTGGTAGCGCAGCGGGCGTTCCGGGAGCTTCTTCGTGGAGAAGGGGATGACCTACTTCATCGGGCAACACAGCTGAACATAACGAGCTATCGGAAGTTCCGCAGAAAGCATCGCCGACAGCAAGAATACGGCGCGGTCTTCTACCTGTCCCTTTGCCACAAGTATCCTTTCAACGAAACTGGAGACGCGGCCTTACAGCCTTTCCAGCCCCTCGACCACTCGCCGTAAAAGCTCCAGATCAACCGGCGGCGCCGGCGGGCGCTTGATGTCCGCAGTCTCCGGCCTGATTCGCTTTGGTAAGCCGTGCTCAGTCAGTTCGTACGCCGGTGGCTCCAGCTCGCACCACACCACGCGGCCAACGTTGGTTGGGTAGCAGTTCCACCGTGAACACAGTGCAGTTACGGCGTCGGGCCAAGTCGGCGGTTGGTTGTGACGGTCGGCCACTTCGACAATAACGCCGTGCTCAAACAGCACCAGGCGCACGCGGATGAGGGCGAGCTCAGCCAGCTCTACCCAGTGCGGGGAAGGGTCGGGCACGCCGGTCAGGTTCACGGCCTGGCCGATCAGCTCGGTGAGTACAGCTTCGCCGTTGTCGTTCAGCTGGCCGTGCTCCCACTCGGCGAGGGTGTAGCGGAGAAACATCGTGCCGATGTTCGCAGCCGTGGCAGTAGTGGCCAAGGTGAGGTCGGCTACCGCCTTGGGATGGGGCCGCTCAGTCATCGACCGCGGGGCGGAGATTGCCGACCCGTTCTTTGGCGTGCTCGGCCACGTCGCACAGCTCAACCACTTGAGCAGCAGCGTCCAACTCCAGCCGCTGCACCATATGGACCAGCAAGATCGGGTGAGTTGGGATGTGGCTCATGGACGGCACGACGACGTGATGCGCCTCGGTGCGCCTGAGTTCTTCGGTCAGCTCGTTGAAGGCCGCCTGTGATCCGTTCTGGCATTCGTAGAACGTGATGGCGTAACAGAAGCCCTCGACCTCCGCGAAGCTCCGCATCTGCTGCTCGATGTCGTCAAGCTTGTCGTCCGGCGCATCACTGGCTACCCGCATGTAGCCGTAGATCAAGGGCTTCACCGTTGTTCTCCGTACGCTTGATGAGCAGACCGGCGACGGGTTCGTACCTGCGGTAGGCGTCCAGGCATCGCCGGTCTGCCCGGCTTCTTGGTGGTCGCGTCAGAGCGCGAGGTTGTGCTCCGCGAGCACCGCTCGCGCGCACGGGAAGGCACAGCCGCACACGGCACGCAGGCCGAGGTCGTTGGTGTGCCCGTTCAGAACCACGGTGGCGAGCTGGTGAAGCACGTCGACTCCGCTACTCGCCTCGACCATGCCCCTCACCCCGCAGCAGGAGCGAAGAAGGTCAGCAGCCGGTCACGGATTAGTGCCGCGGACTGCTCGGGAGGTCGTTTGTTCACGTCCACCCGCAGCACGTCGAAGTCCGCCTGGATCAACCGCTCGGTGGCCTGTCGGTAGAAGCGGGTCTCAGCGTGCGAGCTGCCTGGCGAGAGTTGGAAACGGTTGTGTGGCCCGCGCTCCTGGAGCCGTTCAGAGATGACCTCGGGGTCGGCTTCCAGGATGACGGCGAGGTCGGGCCGGTCAGCCTCGGCATTCAGTCGCCAGAGGAACGCCGGGTCGATGCCGTCGAAGCGCCGCATCACGAGACCTGACGGGATGTACCTGTCACTCAAGACGACACGGTCGGCCTCGGTGTTGGGCCGGACTTCCGCCTCAAGGTGGTGGTAGCGGTCAGCCGCGTACAGGCACGCAAGGGTGTGACCAGTGGTCGTCTCGGTCAGTTCGCGGCACAGCGCGCCGATGGGACCTTCGCTTGGCTCAGCCGTGACGTGGACCTCTTCGCCAGCAGCCACCAGAAGTTGCGCGAGGTGCTGGACGATCGTGGACTTCCCTGCGCCGCTCGGCCCGTCGACGCTGACGAAGAGGCCGCGCTGGTGGTCAGAAAAGGGCCTGAGACTCATTCTGGCCCCCTTCCGGCTTCTGGCCGGTGGCCGCCAGTTCGATAGCGGTCATCGCTTCGGTGGTGAGGCTGATCTGTTCGGCCGCCAGGTTCTCGTAGAGGCGTGTGCTGCTACCGGTTCCGGGGATCGGCGCTACCACGGGCGACCGGTGCAACAGCCACGCCAACGCGAGTTGAGCCGGTGTCGCGCCGTACTCGGCAGCCAGCTCGTGAAGCACGCTGCGGGGTTCTGCGAGCCGACCCGTTGCCAGCGGGGCGTAAGGCACGAAGGAGATGCCGGTCGCCTCGCAGTGCCGGAGCACGTCTTCTGACGTCTGGTTGGCGACGTTGTACTTGTTCTGTACGGCCGCGACGTCAACCAGCTCGCTGGCTGTGCGGAGCTGTTCCACGGTCACCTTGGACAACCCGACGTGGTGGATTTTCCCTTCGGCCTGCATGTCCCGCAGCACGCCGAGCTGGTCTTCCAGCGGAACCGCGGGGTCGATGCGGTGCAGGTAGTAGAGGTCGATCCGTTCGACCTGGAGCCGTCGGAGACTCATCTCGACGCACTGACGCAGGTAGTTCGGCTGGCCACAGAGCGACCACTGGTTGAGGCCTTGCCGTGTCAGGCCGCCCTTAGTGGCGATGACCAAGCCTTCGGGGTAGGACGCAACGCCTTGCGGATGTACTTCTCCGCAGTGAATGGGCCGTAGGCGTCGGCGGTGTCGATGTGTGTCACGCCCGCGTCGACAGCATCGCGGAGTACCTGCATGGCCTGTTCCGGGTTGTCCGGTGCTGCCCAATGGCCGGGGCCGGTGAGCTGCATGGAGCCGAAGCCGATGCGCCTGCCGCTAGAAGAGAACATCTTCATCGACCTTCTCGGGAGGCTGGCCGCGCAGCTCTTCCAGGCTGTGCGTTTTGGTGGCGAGCAGCACGAACAACCGGGCGGCAACCAGTGCGTCATACGTCGCCCGGTGGGGCGATAGGTCTTCCGGCAGTCCCTCGGCCAGGCTGAACGCCTCGACCAAGCTGCCGAGTCGGTAGCTGTCCATGCCGGGCATCAACCGACGCGCGAGCTTGAGGGTGTCGAACACCTCCGGCGGTTCCCAGCCGGTGAGCTTGCGCTGAAGCACACCAACGTCAACGTGGGCGTTGTGCGCCACGATCGCCGGGTGACTCAGCGCCGTGAGGACATCGACCTTGACCGCCTCGAACGAGGGGCAGTTGGCCACGTCCTTGCTGCTCAGGCCATGAATGCGGGTGGCGATGTACTTGATGGGCGTCTCCGGCTTCACCAGCCAGCTCATCGGCTCTCCGATGACCCCGCCGACCACTGGCACGGCGGCCAGCTCCACCAGGTCGGGCGGCTGCTGGCCGTTGCCCTCCACGTCGACCACCACGAAGTTGATGCTCGTCCAGTCAGTCACCTTGCTTCTCGCCCTTCCAGCCGATGTCGGCACGGCCGTGCCGACGTACACGGTGCGGGTGGCGCACGTCGTGAACCTGGAAGCCGAGGGCGTGTTGCAGGTAGTAGCGCGGCTGCTCGGTCTCCAGGCCGGACACCACGGCCGCCCGCTCGGTGATGTCCACGACTACGAAACCATGCGTCTCGGACAGGCCGCTCGCGACCTCCCGCACCTGCTGAGCCGTCGGCACCCGGTGGGCGTCGGCGCACAGTTCAAGTTGGCTCAACGGGCAGATGTCGCACAGTTTTGGAATCCCGTAGTGACCGTTGTAGTCGGGAAGAACGTGCGCCTAGGCGACCCGCAGCTGGTCTTGCGGAAGAGCGGCGTCGCAGCGTCGAACGTGGCCAGCACCCGCTGCTCCAGCGTCTCGGGCACGATCTTCCGGCGCGCGGTGTCCGTGTACGGCTCGGGCAAGCCGCTGGCCTTGTAGTACTCGGCGATCTGGTCGCGGTAGAACAGGCCGGTGAACACCGTGGTGTCGGCGTGCTGGGCGAACTTGTACGCCTGGTCAAGGTGTTCGTCTGTGTCGTTGAGGCCTGGCACCAGCGGACGCCAGTAGAGGACTGTGCGGTATCGCCGGTGCTCCGGCCTGCTCATGAGCTTCAAGGAGTCGGCGGCCTCACGCGCTTCGTGAACGCTAGTGATGCCTGTCGTTCGCTTCGGTGGCAAAGTCATCCCGTCGTACGGCGCGGTGCCAGGCGGCATCCCGCCAGTAGTTGTGCTTCACGATCACGGCGGGGTCTTCGATGAGTTCACCGCCAAGGAAGTTCTCATCGTCATCGAAGTGCATCCGCACCAGCTTGGACGAGTCGAAAAACCAGTAGTCGTAGTCCGGCAGTTCAGAGGCGTCGTCACGCCTCAAGTACCGGATGTCCTCGCCGGCCTCGTTGGTGTACTCCGAGCAGAAGACGCCGAACCGGCTGTAGTCGGTCAGAGGCGTGCTCACGACTCGAACACGTGCGAACCGCCGGCCGGCCGCGGTCGCCTCCCGGATCATGCTCAACCAGTTCTGGAACCAGCCCATGTTCACCGGCTCACCCGCGACGAACTGACGCAGTGCCGCCGACTCGTTCGCGGACTTGTAGTGGTCGCGCGTCTCCAGCCGGAAGGCGGTGTGCTCGAAGGTGCGGAAGAGCTGGCCGAACTCGGGGCCGGGTTCGATCATGCGGCTCAGCGCTGGCCCTCCTGCTCCAGGTAGCGACGGGCGTACATCTTGAGCACGTCTTCGGGGATCTCGATCAAGGTCTCGTGGTCGGGCACGTCACCGACGTCAGCGAGCGCCTGCGGGTCGGTGACCTTCCAGCCCTGTGCGATGTAGGTCACGCGGTCGGTGCGGTCGGTGGCGAACAGGGTGGGCGACTGGCCCTCCTGGGACTGGGTTTTTGCCGAGAAACGTGGCGCGCATGGCGGCTTCGTTGCGAGAAACTTGGCGAACCGTTCTCGACCATGGTCCCGCAGGTCGCGGCCTCCGGCCAACGATGCGGGCGCAACCGGGAAGCCGTACGTACCGGCGCCTACCCTCAGCTTTTGAGCACCCGCGCTACATGGATTGGGAAGCACGACATGGTATCGAGCCCTATACAGGCGGTTCCGTCACAATGCGAGGGCATCAAGCACGTCCCGCACGGCCATGACAGCGAATGGTTGAGCCAGTTGCGCCGGGCGTGGCTGTAATCATCGCGTACTTTTAGCAGGAACTGAGGAGAGTGTCGTAATACTGCCGCATTATGACCCCGGGAGGGCAGCAGGGTCAGTACACCACTATCCCGGACGCCTGGTCCGCTTGCCCTAGCACCGCGTGCTAGGGCAGGAGGTTGTCGCGCTTCCTGAGACCGACCTACCACACCCCCAGAATGAGAATCAAATAACCACCGACGCCAGTCGGTGGTTATTTGGTGTCCTGGGGGCCGTCAGGCTCCTGGCTTATCTACCCTTCCGTCAGCAACCTCCCACCCTCCATCCCGAACTTATCCACCACCAAAAACGCCTTGCCCAGCTCGTTGAGCGTCAGCTCCAGCCGGTAGAAGTCGACCTCCCCGCCACCATTGCGGTACGGTCGGATACGTTCTTTATCCACACCCCGCTTCCACTCCTCGAACGGCACCGCCGCGAGGACTTCATACTCATCGTCCCAAATACAGCAATCTGCTCTGTACTGGTCATACTCCGTCCCGTCGTACGTCTCCGGGTGCACGTGGGCGTCAGCCCACGCAAACAGCTTCGGCACCACCTCGGCGTAGCTGGCGAGACCAAGGAACACGCCCCAACTGGCCAGCTTCTCGGGTTCCTCGCCGTCCTCGTTGTCTATGCCTAGACGAATGTCGCCTCGTCCTGAGCCTTTGTTGACCCATTCCTCCATGTCGACCACCAGCCGCTTGCCGCTGGCCAACAGCTCCATCCATGGCTTGGCCAGCTGCAGTTCACGGATACGCAGCTCGTACGGATCGCCCTCGGCGGCCTCCCGGAGGGCCTTTCGGGCGCTCGCATCCAGCACCTGGGCTTCCGGCACCAGCAGCTTCCAGCCGCCGGTGGATGTCTCCTGGAGCGTCTTTCGGTTCACCAACTGCCAGTGGCAGCGCTTCGTCTCCGGGTGGTACAGCACCACGGCCACCGGCAGCGAATGGTTGAGCCAGTAGGCCACGTGCTCGGCGTCCGGCCGGAACCACCAACCCTCTGGCGCCGCCTCCCGGAACCAGCTCATCCCGCTCTTGATCTGCAGGGCCAGCAGCCGTCCACGGACGTCCTCGCCGTCGACAACCTCGGCATGCGCGTCAATGCCGTAGTCCTCGGTGGGCTGCTCGCGGAACAGCCACTCCAGCTCGTCCTCGACGGCGAGCTTGGTGCGGGTCACCCCGATAGTGGCGACCTTGGCAGAGGGTTTACGGCGCATCACGGCTCCGTCTTCTGCTGGAATGGGCTCGGCAACCGTTTGCACCAGAAGCTGCCGTCATCGTCCTCAATCTCGTACTCCTCACCCGGCAGCTTCTCGTACAGTCCCGAGATGACCTCCGCGGTGTCGGCAGCCTTGCAGTGCGCGCCATCTGGCTCGGTGCGGATCAGGTAGGCCATGGGGCACTCGCACGCTGTCCCAAAGACATAGAACCGACCGTGCATCGCCTCGCCGACGAGCGCGGCAGGGTAGTACACGACGTGCTTGCCGCAGATTGTTGGCAGCTCGACCATGCCGCCCACGGCCTGACTCGGCGTCAGCTCAGTTGCGGGCTGCCAGGGTTGCAGCTCGATGTGCTGCTCGGTCGAGTGGAAGTCCTTGCCACCGGCGAAGTCCAGGAACCCGTCATCGTTTAGGGGCGTCCCGCTCGGCCAGGTGACCGGCCCTGCAGGCGGCCAGAACTGAGGCAGCCGACTGGACACGCGGACTTGGAGGCTCGGCGTCGTGAACCGCACCCCATGGAGCACGAGCTGTCCGAGCAAGATGGTCATGGCGTAGGCCTGCGGCCGGTCGGGCTCCGGCAGGCCGTCGACGCGCGCCGCCAACGGCGTGACCCGGATCGACCAGCCGCGAACTCCTTCGTATCGTCCGGCCCAGAACCGGCTTGCCGGGAGCGGCCGGAGTTCGTCCCGGAGCGCGTACAACTCGTGGTACTCCGAGACCGGGAGTCCGTAGCCTCTGTCCCGGTCCGCCTCGGAGGACACCAGCATCGCCGTAAGCGCGGTCTTCTGCACCCACGCGGCGATTGCACCTTGGTCCGCCGCCTCGATGCGGCCGGGCTGCCCGAGGATGAGCGGGGTCAGGACGCGCTGCGCGACGACTTCGAGGCGGCTCATCCAGCCGTGGTTGCAGTCGCCGCAGACGTCTCGAACCTTCTGGCGGAACGGCGGGCGCACGCCGAGTTCGCGCCCGATGCGGTTCAGCCAACCAGCACCGTGCGGCACCGGATCAAGGTCAAGGCCGATCTTGCTCAGCCAGTCTCCGAGGACATGCTCGCCAGTAAGGATGTCGGCGGAGCCACAGAAGACGCAGGTGGCGGGCATGGATCAGCCAGCCTGGAATGAGTTCGACGCGACCCACACCGGGGGCGATTGTGTGGATGCGCGCAGGAACCGCTCGACGTCGAAGCGGTGCTCACGCAGCCGCCGCTCGGCCGTCTTCAGCTGCTCCTCGGTGAACAGCTCCCGATACCACGGCAGCAGTACGAACGCCTCGACGCTCATCTCCAGTCGTCCGTGCTCCCAGAGGGTGGTGAAGCCGTCCGAGCCGTCCCGTCCGCGTAGCAACTGGCGGGCGGCTTCGGCGCCGCCCAGTTCGCCGACCATCTCCATGAAGCGGGTCGCGTTGTAGCTGATCTCCCGCTTGAGGCGTGCCACGCCGAGCACCATGGCGCGGTGGAACTGCCGCTCCGCCTCGCTGGTCACGACGCTCCCCGGATGCTCTGGAGGAATCTCGCGGAGCCGTCGTCGAGCAGCCAGAACGACCAGCCGTTGCGGTTAGGGCTGACACCAGGCTTGTAGTGCGCCACCACGGCGCGGGCGGCACCGGTCGGCGTCTTGAAGCTCTGCCCACTAAGCGGCCCCGACGTGATGTCGATGCGCGTCGTCCTCGGGTCGTACCTGCCCTGCGTGCGGTGGCCCTCGTAATCCGCGTAGACCGTCACGCCGCTCGCTGCTTCCGGTTGCTCCGTTTTCTCCGTCGTCGCAGGGGGTGGCGTGCTGGCGGCGGCCACCAACCGTGCCACCACCTCGCCTGCTGTACAGCCACTCATGCGGGCCGCGAACTCCAGCGACTGGTAAGTCTGCGTGTCCACCTCGACTGTCTCCGTCATTGCGCCTCCTCTCTTTAGTGAGAGAGTAACAACAAGAGAGGAGATAGAGCAAGCAAAAGGAGAGAACGGAGAATGTTGGAGGTCGGGCGGCAACCAGCCGCAGGGATGTGCACCGCCGGTCTGGCTCCACGGTGTACCCACGACGCCGGGCCGTGCGCCATCCTCGTGACTGTCGGTGGTGGTCCGTAGAATCTCCCCGTGAGCGATTCAGACAAGTCCCAGCTGACCGAGACGGAGATCCGTACCCGGTACATCACGCCCGCCATGAGTACCGCCGGTTGGCCCCTGACCTCGCTCCGCGAGGAGTACTACTACTTCTCGGCTGGACGCATCCAGGTGGTCGGCAAGAAGGGTGTGCGCAAGAAACCCAAGAAGGTCGACTACCTGTTGGAATGGCGTCCCAACCTCCCGATCGCCGTGGTCGAGGCCAAGGACAACAACCACGAGCCGGGCGACGGGATGCAGCAGGCGATCGAGTACGCCGAGCAGCTCGACGTACCATCGGTCTTCACCAGCAACGGCGACTCCTTCGTGTGGCACGACCGCACTGGCAGCCGGCCCGATGTCGAAGTCGAGATCCCGCTGGAGCAGTTCCCCTCTCCTGAAGCCCTCTACCAGCTGTACAAGCAGTGGAAGGGCATCGAGGACGCCGACGAGCCGGTGATCGCAGGTCAGTTCCATGACGACGGGTCGGGACGCCGTCCGCGCTACTACCAGCGCATCGCGGTCAACCGGACGCTGGAAGCTATCGCCAAGGACCAGAAGCGCCTGCTGCTGGTCATGGCCACCGGGACGGGCAAGACCTACACCGCCGCGCAGATTATCTGGCGCTTCATGGAGTCCTTCAGGTCGATCAACCCGAACAAGGGCCAGGCCCGCGTATTGTTCCTGGCCGACCGCAACATCCTGATCGACCAGACCATGATGAACGACTTCGCCATGTTCAAGGGCCGCATGGCGAAACTCAGCGCCTCGCGGGGGACCATCACCAAGGTCGCGAACGCCGACGACCCGGACGGCGGGGACAGCAAGGTTGTCGACAAGAGCTTCGAACTGTACCTGTCCCTCTACCAGGCCGTGACCGGTACAGAGGAGATCGACAACGTATACAAGCAGTTCTCACCCGACTTCTTCGACCTGATCATCGTCGATGAGTGCCACCGTGGCAGCGCCCGCGAGGACAGTGCCTGGCGCGGCATCCTGGAGTACTTCGGCTCGGCCATCCAGCTCGGCATGACGGCCACGCCCAAGGAGACGAAGACGGTCAGCAACATCGACTACTTCGGTGACCCGCTTTACACCTACTCCCTGAAGCAGGGCATCGACGACGGCTTCCTGGCGCCGTACAAGGTCATCCGCACGGCGCTTGACGTCGACACCTTCGGCTGGCGCCCTGAGGAGGGACAGCGTGACGACGCGGGCAACTTGATCCCCGACCGGCACTACACCGGCGAGGACATCGATGATTCGATCGTCTTCCCGGAGCGCGACAAGCGGGTTGCCGAGCGGATCACCGAGTACCTGAAGAGCACGGATCGCTACGCCAAGGTGATCGTCTTCTGCCAGGACATCCCGCACGCTAACCGCATGCGCCGGATACTGGCCAACCTCAACGCCGATGAGGTCCGTAAGGACTCGCGCTACGTCATGCAGATCACCGGCGACGATCAGCAGGGTAAGCAGGAACTCGACAACTTTATCGATCCCGCGATGTCCTACCCCGTGATCGCGACGACCAGCAAGCTGCTGGCGACCGGTGTGGACGCCCAGACCTGCAAGCTGATCGTGCTCAACAGCCGGGTCGAGAGCATGACCGACTTCAAGCAGATGATCGGTCGCGGCACGCGGGTGCGGACGGACTACGACAAGTGGTTCTTCGTGATCATGGACTTTAAGAACGTCACCAAGCTGTTTGCCGACGAGGGCTTTGACGGCGACCCGGTCAAGGTCTACGAGCTGCCGCCCGACGGCGACATGAACGATGCCGTCGAAGAGCTGGACGACGTCGACGAGACCGCGGGCGAACGCGAGGGCGACGAAGGTCCCGAGCAGTGGGTCGAGCGGCCGGGAGCGCGCAACGTCCGTCGCAAGCGAATCATGGTGAGCGGCCAGGCCGTGACGATCATCGGCGAACAGGTGCAGATGCTCGGGACTGACGGCAAACCGCTCACCTCCAGCCTCAAGGAGTTCGTCCGCAGCGGCCTGCTGGAGCGGTATCCGACCGCAGACGCCTTCGTGAGCGCCTGGTCGGCTGCGGAGCAGCGATCGGCCCTGCTCGACGAGCTGGTGGACGCCGGCATACCGCTGGAAGACCTGGTGGAACAGTCAGGCCTAGCGCTTGATCCATTCGACATGGCGCTCGATGTTGCCTACGAACGTCAGCCGATCGAGCGTCGGCAGCGGGCCGCAGCAGTCCACGCGAACGGCTATCTGGGCAAGTACCAGGGCCAGATGCGCTCCGTGTTGGAGGCGCTACTGGAGAAGTACGTCGAGTCTGGCTTGCGCTCGTTGGAGGACATCGGGGTGCTGCGGGTGGAGCCTTTCCGCTCCATGGGCGGCCCCATGGAGCTCATACGATCCTTCGGAACTCGCGAGACCTATTTCAAGGCCGTGCATGACCTTGAGCAGCAGTTGTACCAGGAGGCGCAGTGATTTCGTCCACGCTCATCAAGTCCATCCAAGACATCATGCGGCAAGACCAGGGTGTGGACGGCGATGCGCAGCGCCTCAGCCAGCTCGTCTGGATGATTTTCCTCAAGATCCTGGACGACACCGAGCAGGAGCTGGAGCTGATGACCGCCGGCTACGTGCCGGCGATCCCAGCGCAGTACCAGTGGCGGGCCTGGGCGGGCGACGAAGAAGGCCTCACCGGTGATGGCCTCAACGACTTCGTCAACAACGACCTCTTCCCGGCGCTGCGCAAGCTGAGTGGCGGCACCAACCCGCGCACCCTGATCGTGCGCGAGGCTTTCGAGGACTCGTACAACTACATGAAGAGCGGCACGCTGCTCCGCCAGGTGATCAACAAGATCAACTCGATTGACTTCACGGTGCGGGCCGACCGGCACCAGTTCAACGATCTCTACGAGAAGCTGCTGAAGGACCTTCAGAGCGCTGGCAACTCGGGGGAGTTCTACACGCCCAGAGCGCTGACTGAGTTTGTGGTCGAGATGGTTAACCCTCTGCTCGATGAGCGTGTCTTTGACCCGGCCGCCGGTACCGGCGGCTTCTTGGCCAACGCCATCGACCACAAGCGCAAGCAGGTCAAGACGGCGGACGACGAGAAGACCTTGCAAGCTTCGATCCGAGGTACCGAGAAGAAGCAGCTCCCCCACGTTCTCTGCCTCACCAACATGATCTTGCACGGCGTTGACGCACCGACGTCTCTGCGTCGTGCGAACACACTCGCTCGCCCACTTCGTGACTACGGACCCGGCGACCAAGTTGATGTAGTAGTCACGAACCCTCCCTTCGGAGGTGTTGAGGAACCCGGTATCGAGCAGAACTTCCCGGCTGACGTTCGTACACGCGAGACGGCTGACTTGTTCCTTGTACTGATCATCCGCTTGCTTTGCAATGGCGGACGCGCCGGCATGGTTCTGCCTGACGGATTTCTTTTTCGCCAGGGCGTCACGACGCGTGTGAAGGAACGCCTCTTCAAGGAGTGCAACGTCCACACGATCGTTCGTATCCCGCCATCTGCCTTCAGTCCATACACTGATATCGCTACGAACCTGGTGTTCTTCACCAAGGGTGAAGCGACGAAAGAGACCTGGTACTTCGAGCACCGCATCCCGGACCACCTCAAGGCATACGGCAAGACCAACCCGATCAAGGCTTCTGAGTTTGACGGTGTGCGGGCTTGGTGGGACAACCGGGAAGAGACTGACCAGGCTTGGCGGGTACCGATCCAGACGATTAAGGATCGTGGGTATAACCTCGACATCGCCAACCCGAACCAGCTGGCGGACCCCGCAGCGTCGGGCTTGGGCAGTGCTGACGAGTTGACGATCGTCAACAAGTCAATCTCCGAGATCACAAGCGGCTTCTACGACCTGCTCACCACAGACACGACATTGGACCCCAGCACCTCCTTCATCTCGAACCTCACGACAGAGCTGGAGCTACCCGGCGTCACCGCAAAGCTCCGAAACTTGCTCCTCTTCGGCGCCTACCGAGGCCTGTTGTCACAGTCACAAGAGGGTGAGGCAAGCGGCCACGACATCGTAAAGAACCTAAGGAGTTCGCTGAGCAAGGCGACGACACGCTTGCTGGGTGCGGTGAACTTCACAACAGAGCCCGAGGAACCCATCCCCGCAACCTGGGCGTGGGCTCGGTTCGGCGAGGTTGCAGAGATCGCCAGCAACCTTGTGAACCCTGGCTCCTATCAGGACGCGATCCACGTGGCCCCCGACAACGTGGAGAAGGCCACCGGGCGTCTGCTCAACTGTCGGACCGTAGGTGAGGACGGAGTGACGAGCGCCAACCACTACTTCTTCGCTGGACAAATCCTGTACTCCAAGATTCGACCCAACTTGTCCAAGGTCGTTCGAGTGGACTTCAATGGACTCTGTAGTGCAGACATGTATCCGATCACGCCCAGCATTGACGTTGGCTACCTTCACGGTTTCATGTTGAGCGAGACGTTTGTGACAGCTGCTTCAACACTGGCGAACCGAGTCGCTATGCCGAAGATTAATCAGAAGCAGCTCGCGAACCTCTTTGTGCCTTTGCCGCCAGAATCAGAGCAGAAGCAAATTTCTGCGCTACTGGAGCAGGGTTTTGCCTGGTTGCAGGAGCTTGATCGTCTACTGGAGCGTCGGGCGCAGCTTCGCATTGCCATCTCGGATTCATCCCTAAAGGATTACAAGCGCCAGTGGACGGATGCTCGTTACGGCACCGTCGATACTGAATAGGTGTCTCGTGCCGGGTTTGACCTCGACTCTTCGGAGGTGTGATCGGTCTAGCCGATCCGGCGTCTTGCCCTGGTTTGTCCGGCCGGTCGGTGCCGGGGCCTTCGCATGCACTGCGGGGGCGTCGGGGTCCACGGGCGGCCTGACTCAGGAAAAGGTGGCCGAGCCAAGGGTTGTCCCGTAAATGCTCTCCCGGCAGTTCGGGACGTGCCTGCCCTCGGGCGGTCGCGCTCGTCTAGCCGGCGAGGGTGAGGTGGTGCAGGCGCGCGATACCTAGCATCGCGTGGTGGACGCCGTCGTAAGTCACTTACAACGTTGCAGCTTGACCAGTAAGCCAATCCGAATGCTGCTGCCGGGTATTCCTTGCATGTAAGTAGGCCCGCCGCCCAGAGCTGTAGTGGCTCGGGCGACGGGCTATTGCTCAGTACGTGAGCGCCTGACACTGCGTCTTGGACGCGGTCAGTAGCCTACGAATGAGCCGGGCGAACTTTCCTTCCTCGATGCTCGGTTCCAACGTCATGGACTCGAAGGCGATCCCATGCCGGATGGTCAGCCACTCGTCACCGCCTTCGACCTGCTTGAAGAAGCACAGGTCGCGATAGTAGAAAGCGGTGCCGATGGCCCAGTTGCCGTGCCCGATGTTCTGTTCCAGCTCTTCGACGCTGTAGCAGCCGACGAAGCTGTGCCGGGTGAACGGCGGGTCGTCCGCAGAACTGATCCACGGGTTCTCGATGCCGAGCTTGAACCACTGCTCGCGCAGTTCCTCGGCCAGCTCGGCGACGACTCGGACTTCCTGAGCGCCTTCCCGCGTCTCGACCTGCTGCAAGGCGTAGCGGTACGCCTCCGTCCAGTCGGTGAACACTTCCGGGTCGCTCGTCAAACGGGAATCACCGCCGGTCCAGAGCTGGACTCGGTAGCGCTTGGTGTTGAACAGCAGGTCGGTGAGGTCCTGCGGGGACGAGGTGTCGTCACTGTGACGGTCCGGCGGCCCGACGATGAGCGCCGGTCCCACGATCACGCCGTGATTCCGAAACGCCGAGTTGTGCACCCACACGAGCCTGGTTGCCCGGTGGTTGACGCGCATCCGGTTCAGATTGCCGGACTCGTTGAGGTACACCCCGGCCGGCGGCCGTTCGAGACCGACGATCTGGAGGTTGCCTCCCACGATGTGCTGGTAGGCGTCGATGTCGCTCGTTTCGAGCTGCTGGAGCCGGATCGGTTGGCCCGGATCGACGGGTATGACGATGGCGGTAATCAAGGTTGCCGCTCGCTTCTGGACCGTTGGGCTGTTGCCTGGTGGGCGGTCCGTTCCACACCAGGCCGCTCCCCGCCAAGGAGCCGGGGAACGGTCTGATGTGCAGGTGATGTGTGGAGCGGAGGGCGGCCGGTTGGCCGCCGCTCCGCTCCGGGTTAGCAGGCTTCCGCTCTTACTTGGAAGCCTCACCGCTGCGGCGCCGCGTCGACGTGGTGGTCTCGGCAGGCGTCTCGGCCGTCGGGTCTTCCGTCCCGAACAGGCCCTGGATTGCGCCGCGCCGGGCGGCTGCCTCACGCTCGATCGCTTCGAGCGCAGCCTTGGCGCGGGCAGCGAAGTCCGGCTCCGCCTTCTTGGTGGTGACGTACAGCTCGACCGCGCGGATGGCCGCGTCTCCCAGGGAGATGCCGTCGAGCTGGGCGACGAGAGCGAACTGTGCGTGGAGAGCATCGGGCACCTTGATGCCCAGAGTCTTCACGCTGCCGCCATTGCGGGATTCCGTGGTCACGGACGCCTCCTCGGTTTGGTGCGGCCGGCCATCCCTTGCTGGGATGACGACGACGGCCGCATGACACCGGGGAGGTGTCAGGCTGCTCTTCGCGGTTGACGTTTCGCACGTTCGGCGCGAAGCCGCTCTTCGGTCATCTCGGCGTACTGGGGATTCAGCTCGATGCCGATCCAGTCGCGGCCGTGCTTCTCGGCGGCCAGGACGGTCGTGCCCGTGCCCATGAAGGGGTCGAGTACGACACCCGGCACGCCATCCACCTCGCACAGGCAGGTTGGCTCCAGCGCGCCGACCGCCAGGAGACGGCCGCTCCGGCGCTCCAGGGCGCGGTGCCACGGCTCGCCACAGTTCGGGCAGACCCGCTCCGGCGTGGTCGCCAGGAGTGGACGCTCCACCAGGCTCAGCGGGAAGGCGGCGAAGTGACCGCCTCGGAAACCTGCGGTCGGCAACGTCCAGACGTCGCCAGGGTTCTTGCCAAGCGGATGCCCCGAGAGGCCGAAGGCCTTGAGGCGGGAAAGGCCGCGGTTGTCGTTGAGCGTCCAGCCCTTGCGGTTCGCTGCCCCGATGCCAGCTGGTGGGTAGCTGCTCGGTGCGGTACTCGGGTTCTGGCGCTTACTGGTGAGGAGTGGACGTCGGATGGGGCCGAGATCGAAGTAGCAGCGCGGCGAACGAGTGAAGAAGTAGATCAACTCGTGCGTCGTGGTCAGCCGATCGGTGACAGACGAAGGCATGGGATTGGTCTTGGCTCAGATGACCTCGTTGCGGAGTATCCATCCGTCGCGGAGCAGGGCTAATGCCACTCGCGCAGGGCCTAAAAGCAAGCTCTTGGGCGTCGCGCCTTCGGCCTGGCGGCGGGCGTAGCTGTCGCCGAGGTTCAGCCAGAGCGAGCCATGCGGACGGAGGACGCGGGCCAGGTCACGGGCGACGAGTCGAAGGCCGTCCACCCAGCCGTCTACGTCCGGCTCGGCTCCAAGCTGCTGCTCATGACCGTAGTCGCGGACGCCGTAGTACGACGGGCTGGTGATGATGGTGTCCACGGACGCGGCCGGTAGATCGGCCAGGCGCTCACGGACATCCCCGATGAGGATTGTGTTGCGAGGGAGATTCGTGGCGTCCGCTGACTGCGGGCCGCTTTGAAGATCACCTCCTAGCTGTGTAGGTGGTTGCATGGGTGTGGTCTCTGTTTAGTTGTTGAGGGGTGCCCCGACGCCCTGGTGAGGACGTCGGGGCGTGGCCGGGCCGCGTGGCCCTGGCCGTGGGTGCCGGTCCCGTTCTAGCCTTGACCTGCGTGTTCGCGGACGTACCGCGCGAGTACAGGGTGCAAGTTGAGTCCCCTTGGGGACACAGAGCGCAAAGCGACACAGCGAAGCGGTCGCACACCGCGTTGCGTCATGATCCCCGCGATCTCTCAGAGATCGCGGGGATTTTTCGTGGGTGGCCGGGGCGGCGGATCTATCGCGCCGCCGCCGACGCACTCTCCGCCCACAGTGACCGCACATGCCCCAGGTGTCGCGCCATGCACCCCTCCGCCGCCTCCGCGTCGCCCGACAGCATCAGGTCGAGGAGTTCGATGTGCTCCTCGGCCGACGGGGTCAGCTGGTCACGCTCGGCCAGGGCCGTCAGGCCGTAGAGACGGGAGCGCTTGCGCAGGTCGCCGACCGTCTCGACCAGACGGTCGTTGCCCGACAGGGCGAGGAGCGACAGGTGGAAGCGGCGGTCGGCCTCCAGGTAGGCGATGAGGTCGTGGCTCCTGGCGGCGCGCACGATCTCCTCGGCGATCGGGCGCAGCACCTCCAGCTCGGCGCGGGCCGCGGTGCGGGTGATGCGGCCGATCATGGGGATCTCGATCAGGCCGCGGATCTCCGTGTACTGGTCGAGGTCGCGTTCATCGACCTCCGTGACGCGAAAGCCCTTGTTGCGGACCGGCTCGACCAGGCCCTCCCGGGCCAGGTCGAGCATCGCCTCGCGCACCGGAGTCGCCGAGATGCCGAAGTCCTCCGCGAGGCCGGGCGCGGAGTAGATCTCTCCGGGCCGCAGTTCGCCGGAGATCAGGGCGGCCCGCAGGGCGTGGGCGACCTGATCGCGCAGCCGCTCACCGGCGGTGATGAGGTTCTTGTGCTTCAGGTGCCCCATGGTGTTCCTCTCCGGTGGTACCCGCCCCGCGCGGTTCACCGGGGTGCGCGGATCAACAAAGTACAATGTCACGTTGCCGGTTGGGCCCTCGGGGAGCCGTCGAGGTCAGAGCGTGAAGCCCGCGGGGAACGGGTCGTCGGGGTCCAGGAAGTACTGCGCCGTGCCGGTGATCCACGCCCGTCCCGTGATCCGGGGGACGACCGCGGGCAGGCCCGCCACCTCTGTCCGCGCGATCAGCCGGCCGGTGAACTCCGTACCGATGAAGGACTCGTTGACGAAGTCGCGGTCCAAGGGCAGTTCACCGCGGGCGTGCAGCTGGGCCATCCGCGCGGAGGTGCCCGTTCCGCAGGGGGAGCGGTCGAACCAGCCGGGGTGGATCGCCATCGCGTGCCGGGACCGGTACGCGTCCGAGCCCGGCGCCGCGAGGTAGACGTGCTTGACGCCGGAGATGTCCGGCTGCTCGGGATGGGCCGGGCGGTCCGGCGAGGCGTTGATCACGTCCATGAGGGCGAGGCCCGCCGCGAGCAGGTCGTCCTTGCGGGCGCGGTCGAACGGCAGCCCCAGCGCGTCGAGGGACACGAACGCGTAGAAGTTCCCGCCGAAGGCCAGGTCGTACGTGACCGTGCCGAGGCCGGGCACGTCGACCTTCCGGTCCAGGGCGACGCAGAACGCCGGGACGTTGGTGAGCGTCGCCGATGTCGCCGCGCCGCCGCTCACCCGCACGTCCACGGGGACCAGACCTGCCGGGGTGTCCAGGCGGACCGTCGTGACGGGCTCGGTGACCGGCACCATGCCCGTCTCGACGAGGACGGTGGCGACGCCAATGGTGCCGTGGCCGCACATGGGCAGCAGCCCGGACACCTCGATGAAGAGGACGCCGTAATCGGCGTCGGGGCGGGTCGGGGGCTGGAGGACGGCGCCGCTCATCGCGGAGTGGCCGCGCGGCTCGTACATCAGGAGCGTGCGCAGCTGGTCCAGGTGGTCGATGAAGTGGAGTCGGCGCTCGGCCATGGTGGCGCCGGGGATCACCCCCACGCCGCCGGTGATCACGCGGGTGGGCATGCCCTCGGTGTGGGAGTCGACGGCGTGGAAGACGTGTCGGGTGCGCATGGTTCTCCTCGCAGGGGGCGGGCGGTCTCTAGCGGTGGCCTGCCGCCAGTGCCTTCTCGGTGGCCGCCCGCACCAGTGCATCCGTGGCGCCGGACAGGGGGGTGCGCGGCGGGCGGGTCGGGCCGCCGCGGGGGCCCGCCAGGTCCATCGAGACCTTGATGGACTGCACGAACTCGGTCGCGGAGTCCTGGCGCAGGAGCGGATGCAGTGAGCGGTAGAGCGGCAGCGCCGTGTCCAGGTCCCGCGCGCACGCGGCGTGGTACAGCTCAGCGCAGGCGGCGGGGAAGGCGTTCGGGTAACCGGCGATCCAGCCCACCGCGCCCGCGAGGGCCAGCTCCACCAGGACGTCGTCCGCACCGGCCAACAGATCCAGCTCGGGCACCAGTTCGGCGATCTCGTACGCCCTGCGCACGTCGCCGCTGAACTCCTTCACCGCCACGATGCCGCCGTCGCCGTGCAGCCGGGCGAGCAGGCCGGGCGTCAGGTCGACCCTCGTGTCATGCGGATTGTTGTACGCGACCACGGGCACGCCCGCCCTGGCGACCTCGGCGTAGTGGGCGCGGACGGACTCCTCGTCGGCGCGGTAGGCGTTCGGCGGCAGGAGCAGCACCGAGCCGCAGCCCGCCCGCGCCGCCTGCTCGGCCCAGCGGCGCGACTCGGCGCTGCCGTAGGCGCTGACGCCGGGCATCACCCGGGTTCCGTCGCCCGCCGCCTCGACGGCGGTGCGGACGACGCGGGCGCGTTCGTCGTCGGTGAGGGTCTGGTACTCGCCGAGGGAGCCGTTGGGAACGACGCCGTCGCAGCCGTGCGCGAGGAGGTGGCGGACGTGTGCGGCGTAGGCGTCGTAGTCGATGGAGAGGTCGTCGCGGAAGGGGAGCGCGGTGGCGACCATGATGCCGCGCCACGGGCGCTCAGGGGTCCAGGTGGGGGGCCGGGGGGTGGCGGTCATGACGGCTGCCCTTCGGTCGGGGGTGAGGGTTCGGTGGGGGCGGATCCGGCGCTCGGGAGGCGGGCGAGCGTGCCCAGGGGGACGGGTGTGGCGAGCGGGCGGCGGTCGGGGGGCGCGGGCGCGGTGGTGTCCGACGCGGAGAGGCAGGCCACGGCCGTTCCGCACACGCGGCCCTGGCACCAGCCCATGCCCGCCCGGGTGAGGAGCTTGACGGTACGGGTGTCGCGGGCGCCGTAGTCGGCCACCGCCTCGCGCACGCGGCCCGCCGTCACCTCCTCGCACCGGCACACCTCCGTGTCGTCGCCGAGCCACCCCGTCCAGCCCCGGCCCGGCGTGTGCGCGGCGGTCATCGTCTCGGCGAAGGCGCGCATGCGGTCGCGGCGGCGTCGCAGGGCGCGCAGCCGGGGGAGGGGGTACGGGCGCGCACCGGTCAGTCGGGCGGTGATCGCCAGCGCCGCCAGTTCGCCCTCGGCGCGGGCGAGTTGGGCTCCGCCGATGCCCGAGGTCTCGCCGGCCGCCCATATGCCCGGGAGCGATGTCTCCTGGAGCGGGGTCAGGGCGAGGGCGTGGACACCGTCGGGGGTGCGGCGGGTGGCGCAGCCCAGGGCGGTCGCCAGGTCGATCTGCGGGACCAGGCCGTGGCCGACCGCCAGCGCGTCGCAGGTGACGCGGCGGGCCGTGCCGGGCACCGGCCGCCAGTCGCGGTCCAGGCGGGAGACCGTCACCGCCTCCACCCGGTCCGTGCCGTGCGCCTCGGTGACCGCGCTGCGGGTGCGCGGGCGGGCCCGGTGGCGCAGCAGGGCCATGCCGTGGCGGGCCGCTTCCGCGAGTTTGTGCGGGTTGGCGGCGAGCGCGGCCGGGTGGCGGGCGTAACCGGCGTAGCCCGACGCCTCGACCACCTCCCGTACCTCGGCGCCGGCCGCGGTGAGCGAGGTGGCGACGGCGAGCAGCAGCGGGCCGCTGCCCGCGACGACGACGCGTCTGCCGGGCAGGGCGAGGCCGGACTTGAGCATGGCCTGGGCGCCGCCCGCGCCCACGACACCGGGCAGGGTCCAGCCGGGGAAGGGGAGGTGGCGTTCGTACGAGCCGGTCGCGAGGAGGAGCGCGCGGGCCCGCAGGGTCACCGGCCGCTGTGCGGGACGGTGGCTGGGGCTGGGGCTGGGGCTGGGGCTGGGACGGTGGCTGTGGCCGTGGCCGTGACTGTAGCCGTGGCCGTGGCTGGGCCCCTCCTCCCCGGTGAGCGCATGGACGGCCCATCGCTCCCCGGCCGCCTCGCGCGTCACCGCCCAGACGTGGTGGCCGAAGAGCCGGGTGATGTCGCTTGCCGCCAGGCGGTCGCGCAGATCGGCGTAGGCGGCCCAGTCATGGTGGAGGGCCTCGGGGCGGGTGGCGCCCACGGCCGGGGCGGGATGCCGGTAGAACTGGCCGCCCGGCCGGTCCGAGGCGGCCAACAGTGCGACGGACAGGCCCAGTTCGGCAGCGGTCACGGCACCGGCGAGCCCCGCCGGTCCCGCGCCCAGCACCGCGAGGTCGTACGCCTCAGCTGCCGAGTCCGGCATGACCGTGCCCTTCCTGCGTGGTCACCGCGTCGCCGGGCCGGACGGTGACCAGGCACGCCCGCAGGTTGGACCGGCCGTTGACGGTGGCGAGGCAGTCGTGGCACTGGCCGATCCCGCAGAACGCCCCGCGCGGCCGACCCCCGACGCGGGTGCTCCGCCAGGCGAGAATCCCGGCGGCCCAGAGCGCGGCGGCGACGGACTGGCCGCGCAGCGCGGGCAGTTCGCGCCCGTCGAAGGTGATCGTGAAGGAGGAAGTTTCGGGGGAAGCGCCCACGAGTCCCGCGGGCGTCCGGTCGTCACGCGTCAAGGGGGGATGGCTCCTTTCGGAGGTGGATTCCGGGTGCGGGTGCGGGTGCGGGTACGAACGTGGCGGTACGAGGCGCGCGTACGCCCTCACCCTGCGGCCACCTGCCCGGCGAAACGCTCCGGAGCGAACGGCCGGACAGCTAGGGGAGGTTCGCGCCCCGTCAGCATCCCGGCGATGAGCAGACCCGTCGCCGGGGCGAGGCCGATGCCCGCGCCCTCATGGCCGCACGCGTGCAGCAGGCCGGGGGCGCGCGGGTCCGGGCCGATCGCCGGGAGGTGGTCGGGCAGGTAGGGGCGGAAGCCGGCGTAGGTGCGGATCGCCCGGACCTCGGCGAGGGCGGGGAAGAGCCGCGTGGCCTGGTCCGCGAGGCGCCGCAGGGCCTCGACGGACAGGCGGCGGTCGAAGCCCACCCGCTCCCGGCTCGCACCGATGAGCACCGGACCCGCCGGGGTGCCCTCCACCACGGCGGAGGTCTGGAGCCCGGCGGAGCCGCTGGCGACATCGGCGACGTAGTCCGCGGAGTACACCTTGTGCCGCACCACGCGCGGCAGCGGCTCGGTCACGAGGACGAAGCCCCGCCGGGGGAGCACGGGCAGGTCCACCCCCGCCAGCCGGGCGAGTCGACCGCCCCACGTACCGGTGGCGTTGACCACGTGCGGAGCCTTCGCGTCGCCCGCGAGGGTCCGTACGCCGAGCACCTGGCCGCCGGGTTCGGCGAGGACCGCGGTGACCTCCTCGCCGAGCCGCAGCGTCAGGCGCCCCGTGGCAGTGGCCGCCCTCAGCAGATGGGCCGCCGCCAGGGCGGGCTGCACCTGCGCGTCCTGGGGATAGTGGAAGCCGCCCGCGAGGCCGGGAGCCAGGTGCGGTTCCAGAGCGGCGAGGCCGTCGGCGGGGACCTCGGCCGCCTCGACGCCCGCCCGCCGCTGCCCCGCCGCGAAGTCCCGCAAGGCGATCAGGTCCGCCTCGGTGGAGGCGACGACCAGGCCGCCCTTCCTCTCGTACTCGATGCGCGCGGGAAGCCGGGCCGCGAGGTCCCGCCACAACTGGGTGGACAGCAGGGCCAGTTCCAGCTCGGGGCCCGGCTCCTTGTCGGAGACGAGGAGGTTGCCCTCGCCTGCCCCTGTCGTGCCGCCCGCGACGGGTCCGCGGTCGATGACGGTGACCCGAAGGCCGGAGAGACAGGCGTAGTAGGCGCAGGCCGCGCCGACCACGCCCGCTCCCACGATGATCACGTCCGAGTGTTCGGGATGTCCGGAGGGATGTCTCGTGAGCACGGCAGTAATATTTCACATGGCACTGAGGGTGCCAAGAGGGCTGACACGTATGGCAGTTGATCAGTTGCCAGGTGCGTTCAGCGGCGGCGGTGCGCTCCCGGCGTGTATCCGAAGGAGCGGCGGAACGCATCGATGAAAGCGCTGGTGGACGACCACCCGCAGCGGTGCGCGACGGCGGTGACCGGCATGCCGTCGGCCAGCATGCGCAGCGCATGGTAGAGGCGCAGCTGGGTGCGCCACTGGGGGAAGGTCATGCCCAGCTCGCGGCGGAAGAGGCGGCTCAGGGTGCGCTCACCCGCCCCGGCGGCGGCGGCCAGTTCGGCCAGGCCGCGCGCGTCGGCGGGGTCGTCGTGCAGCAGGTCGCAGACGGCGGCGAGGCGCGGGTCCGCGGGAGTGGGCAGCTGGACGGGTTGCTGGGGCGAGGCGCGCAGTTGGTCGAGGAGTACCGCGCGCAGGCGTCGCCGCTCGGGGGTGTCCTCGTACGGGTCCCGGGTCCAGGCGAGGATCAGTTCGCGCAGCAGCGGGCTGACGGCGAGGACCGTCGGCGTGTCGAGGCCGAGCGGGTTCGTGTCGGCGGGCAGGCCGAGCAGGTGCAGGGCCAGGTGGCCGTGGGCGCGGTGCGCGTGGACGCATCCGGCGGGGACCCAGAGGGCGCGGGTGCCGGGTGCGAACCAGGTGCCGGCGTCGGTGGTGACGGCCACGACGCCGGAGCCCGCGTAGATGATCTGGTGGTCGTCGTGGCGGTGCGCGTCGATGCGTTCGCCGGGGGCCAGTTCCTGGGTGCGGGTGGGGGCCTGCGGGGTGTGGCGGATGTGTGTGGGCGTCTTGGCGGTGTGGCGGACGCGCGCGGGGCCATCGGCGGCGGGGCGGGTGCTGCTGGGGCCCTCTCCATGGCGGGTAACCGGCATGGATTGGCATTTTATCGGAAGCGCGCCAGGGCGAGGCATGGCGACGATGAGGCGGTGCCAGCGAACCAGCCTCCACGCCCACCAGCCCAGACCTCGGCCCCGGCCCAGACCTCGGCCCCGGCCCCGGCCCCGGCCCAGACTTCGGCCCCTGTTCCTGCCCGGACTTCGACCCCGGCTTCGGCCCCGCCCGCGAGCCCGACTCCACCCCCGACCCCGCCGCCCCCCGCAAAGCGGCCCACGCCCGCCCGGCACGGCTCCCGCCACCCCATCCTTCTCCTCGCCCTCGGTCACGCCTGCGTCGACGTCTACCAAGGGGCCGTCGCCGCACTCGTCCCCTTCTTCATCGCCGAGCGCGCCTACACCTACGCCGCCGCCTCCGGCATCGTGCTCGCCGCCTCGCTGCTGTCCTCCGTGGTGCAGCCGCTGTTCGGGGCGCTCACGGACAAGTGGGCCATGCCGTGGCTGCTGCCGGTCAGCGCGCTGGTGGGTGGGACCGGCGTCGCGCTCGCCGGGGTCGGCGATGACTACGCCCTCACCCTGCTCGCCGTCGCCGTGTCCGGCATCGGCGTCGCCGCGTACCACCCGGAGGCCGCGAGGGTCGCGCGGCGGGCGAGCCGCGGCAGCCATACCGCCATGAGCTGGTTCTCCCTCGGCGGCAACCTCGGCTTCGCGACCGCCCCCCTGCTGACCGCCGCCGTCGTCGCCACGGGCGGCCTGCGCGCCTCACCGCTCCTCGTGGTCCCCGCCCTCGCGGGGGCGGCGCTGTGCGTGGCCGCGCTGCGGGGCATCCGGGTCGCGGAGGCCGCCGTACCGAAGAGCGCGGCGGCCCAGGTGGCTCCCGCCGACGACTGGCCCTCCTTCCTCAGGCTGTCCGGGGCCGTCGTCTGCCGCTCGATCGTGTTCACCGGCCTGAGTACGTTCATCTCGCTGTACGCGCACCAGCGCACCGGCGGCGGTGAAGCCGCAGGAACCGCCGCGCTGTTCGTGCTCTCCCTCGGCGGAGCCGTCGGCACGGTCGCGGGCGGGAGACTCGCCGCCCGCCACGGCCGCCTGCCGGTGGTGCGATGGTCGTACGCGCTGACGGTCCTCGCGGTGGCGGGCGTCGTGCTGGTGCCGGGGCCCGCGCTCTTCCTCTTCGTCGTCCTCGCCTCGGCCGGCCTCTACGTGCCGTTCTCCCTGCACATCACCCTCGGCCAGGACTATCTGCCCCGGCGCATCGGCACCGCCGGCGGGGTCACGCTCGGCCTGACGGTCAGCGTCGGCGGCCTCGCGACCCCGCTGATCGGCGCGCTCGCCGACACCACCTCACTGGGGGTCGCGCTCGCACCGCTCATCATCCTGCCCGCCCTCGGCTGGCTCCTCCTGCGCGCCTTGCGCGAGCCGGAGCGCACGGCGGCCCGCGGATGACCGCCCACCAGATCCCGCCCACCGCGTACGCCCACCGCGTACGCACGCCACGCACGCACGCCGCGTACGCCCGCCACCTACGAAGAGGACGGCTTCCGTAACCACTTGCACCGCCGGCCGGGCCGCCGTCGCGGACTTCAGCTGTGCGGGACCGCTCCGGGGCCGCTGACGCCGACCGGCCGCACCGCCCCCGGCTGCGCCCCGACCGCCCGGACCGTGGCCGGCTTCACCCCGACCGGCTGAACCCCGACCGCCTGAACCCCGCCCACCAGCAGCTCCGCCGCCGCGATGCCGGACACACGCGTGGCGCCGTGCGTGATCAGGTGCGCGGCGCCGAGCGCGTCGCCCGCCGGGACGCCCATCTCGACGACCAGGGCATCGGGGCGGCTGCGCAGGAGGCGGGTCAGCGTGTCGGTCATCCAGCGGTGGCGGGCCGCGTCGCGGACCACGAGCACCAGGGCGCGGCCCGCCGCCGGAGCCAGCACCACGCGGTCCAACAGGTCGGCGGGGTAGGCGTGTTCCGGTTCCGTGAGACGGATGGACGTGGTGCCGGGCCGCAGCTCCCGCAGGGGCTCGGCGATGCCCCAGGGAGTGCGGCCGTCGACGGCGAGGTTCATCGTCGGGGACAGCTCCACGACGTGCGGCGACCCGACGAGGGGGAGTGCTGCGGTACTGGAACCGTGCAGCACGCGGACCGCGCGACGAGCCGCGACCAGCCCGATGTCCGTCACGGCGCCGGTGCCGGACTCCCGCGCGGCGCGCGCCACGGCCCGCGACCGCCCGCCCGACCACGCCGCGAAGTCCCGCACGCGGGCGCTCGCCTCCGCCAGGCGCTCCTCGGGGAGCGTGCCGTCGAGGACCGCCTTCACCAGGGCCGTGGCGAGCAGGTCCACCGTCTCCTCGCCGGCGCTCTCGCCGCCCACGCACACCGCGTCGACGCCGCCCGCGACCGCCCTGACGGTGGCGCCGTCGATGCCGTAGCGGTCGGTGACGGCGCCCATCTCGATGCCGTCGGTGACCAGGAGCCCGTCGAAGCCGAGCTCCCCGCGCAGCAGGTCCACGAGGATGCGGCGGCTGAGGGTCGCGGGCAGGTCCGGGTCGTACGCGGGGGCCAGCAGATGCGCGGTCATCACCGCGCGGACGCCCGCTTCCGTCGCCGCGATGAACGGCGGCAGCGCGGTGAGCGCGATCTCCTCGGCGGACCCCTGGATCTGCGGCAGGCCGTAGTGGGAGTCGACGACCGTGTCGCCGTGGCCGGGGAAGTGCTTGGCGCAGGCGGCGACACCGGCGTCCTGGAGGCCGCGGATCCAGGCGGCCGTGTGACGGGAGACGAGGTCGGTGCGGGAGCCGAAGGAGCGTACGCCGATCACCGGGTTGAGGGGGTTGGAGTTCACGTCGGCGCTGGGCGCGAAGTTGAGCGAGACGCCCGCGGCGTGCAGGTCGCGCCCGATGTCGTGGGCGACGCGCTCGGTCAGGTCGATGTCGTCGACCGCGCCGAGGGCGAGGTTGCCGGGCCGGGACGAACCGGTCCACGCCTCCAGGCGGGTCACGTCGCCCGCCTCCTCGTCGATGGCCACGATCAGGTCGGGGTTCTCCGCGCGCAGGGACGCGGTGAGCCGCGCGACCTGCTCGGGGGTCTCGATGTTCCGGGAGAACAGCACGACGGAGCCCAGGCCCTCCGAGACCCTGCGGCGCACCCAGTCGGGGGCCGTGGTGCCCTCGAAGCCGGGTTGCAGCACGGAGTGGGCAAGATGCTCCAGAGCCGGGTCACTGCTCGATGCGCTCGATGCCATGGCGCGACCTCCGAAGGTGCGGTTACGTGGCTCGTGGGACGGACAGGATCCGTAGGGCGGGACAGGATCCGTGGGACGGGGCTGGATCCGTGGGGCGGGGCTGGAACCGTGGGGCGGACAGGGCCCGTGGGACGTGGTGCGCTGAACGAGGCTCCTGCCGATTGGTCCAGGCCAATCGGATAGTGGATATTGGCTCGTACCGATCGAGGCTGTCAAGGAGTCCGAACCGGCCGGGACGGGCGAATTCGACACCCGGGTCGTGGAGTTGGGGGATCCTGGTGGCGTCCGCTGTTCGCACCCGGTGAGGGAGTGGGCCATGCGCAGGTACGAACTGGTCGGCAGGCGCGACATCCGGCTGGCCACCGACGTGGCGGTGCCGGAGCCCGGACCCCTCGAAGTCCTCGTCCGCGTCCGCGCCTGCACGGTCTGCAACCGCAGCGACCTCGCCTACTTCCACTACCACGGCCTGCGCGACCACTGCTCCCAGGGCTGTTTCGGCCATGAGATCGCCGGGACCGTCGAGGCGGCCGGCGTGGGCGTGCGCCGGGTCGTCCCCGGGCAGCGGGTCTTCGTGCGGACACCGCTCACCACCGGCTACGCCGACTTCGCGCTGGCCCGCGAGATCTGCGTGGGCGCGCTGCCCGACGCCGTCCCCTTCGAGCAGGGCGCGCTCCTGCAACTGCTGCCGCTCGCCGTGCACGCCACCCGCGGCATCCGGCTCGGCGACCGCGTCGTGATCGTCGGCCAGGGGCCCGTCGGGCAGATGGCGCTGCGCGTGGCGGTGGCGCGCGGTGCCGCCGAGGCCGTCGCCGTCGACCTGGACGAGTGGCGGCTCGCGCGCTCCGGCGCCGCCGGGGCCGACGCGGTGCGCCGCGTCGACGGAAGCCGGGAGCAACTGCTCGCCGTCGGCGCGGGCTTCGACGTGGCCGTGGACGCCGTGGGCACCCCGACCACCCTCAACGCCTGCGTGGAACTCGTACGGCAGAACGGCCTCGTCGTCCTCCTCGGCACCCACCACATCGACACCCACGTCAGCGTCGACCTGATCACCTGGGAACACAAGGGGCTGCGGGTGCACAGCTCCGCCGAACCGCTGGACACCGCGCGCGCCGAGGCCCTCGCCGTCGCCGAGCGCCTCGCCCACCGCCGCACCGACGCCCTGCGCCTCGCCGACCTGCACACGCACACCTACCCCCTCGAAGACCTCCCGAAGGCCGTGGAGCAGCTCTCCGCGAGCCGCGCGCTCCACCCCGACGGCGAGCCCGCCCCGTACGACGGGCCGCCCCGCGAGACGCTGAAGGTGGCGATCGTCCCGTGAACCCGGCGCGGTCGCCGAGCCCGGTGTGAGGTGGGGCATCGCCGGCTACGGCGACATCGTGACGCGGCGCGCGCTGCCCGCCCTGCGCGCGCTCGGCGAGGAACCGGCTGCCCTCTGGGGCCGCGACCCGCACCGCGCGGCGCGCGTCGCCGAGCGGCACGCCGTCCCCACGTCCGGCGCCGACCCGAAGGTGCTCCTCTCCGACGTCGACGCCGTGTACGTCGCCACTCCCGTCGCCGCCCATGTGCCGCTCGCCCAAACCGTGCTGGCGGCCGGTCTCCCGGTCCTCGTCGAGAAGCCGCTCGCCGGGGCACTCGCGACCGGCGCCGCGCTGGACGCCACCGGGCCGTGCGCGGGCGTCGCCTACTACCGCAGGCTCGCGCCCGCCGTACGACGGCTGCGCGCCGAGCTGGCCGGCTGGACGCCCGAACGGGTGGAGGTGCGCTTCCGCCGCGCCTTCGCGCCGGGCCCCGGCGACCCGATGCGCTGGCGCACCGACCCCGCCGTGTCGGGCGGCGGCGTGCTCGCCGACGCGGGCAGCCACCGGATCGACCTGCTGCTCCATCTCTTCGGCCGCCCGTACGAGATGACGGCCCACCTCGGCGGCCGTTTCCCCCGGGGCGCGGAGCGGCGGGCCGACCTCACCCTGCGCTGGCGGTCCGGGTCGTGGGCCCGCTGCCTCATGGAATGGGGCGAGGGGCCGCCGGTGGACCGCCTGGAACTCGCGGGCGGCGGGCGGACCGTGGCCCTCGACCCGCTCGACGCGGGGCGGCTCACGGGCCTGGCCGGGGCGCCGCTCCTGCTGCCCCCGGCCGCCAACCCGCACCAGCCGCTGTTCGCCGACTTCGCGGCGGCCGTCGCGAGCGGCGGCACCCCGGTGTGCCCGGTGGCCGAGGCCCGCCTCGTCGACGACGTGATCGCCGCGGCGGAGCGCTCGGAAGCGGCGGACGGCGCCCCGATCCGCCTAGGATCCTGAACACCGGGCGTATTGCTGCGATCTCACGCCCCGTCATCCGCCGACCAGGGCGTCAGCCAGCGCGGGTCGGGTGTGTCGGCGGCGCGTACGAAACGCACGTCGGCGGAGAGCCGCATCGCGTCCGTGGTGGTGTCCAGGGACGCGTGGATGACGCGCGGCACGTGGACCATCACGTCGCCCGCCGCGAAGTCGGCCCACAGCCAGCGGCGGCCGAGCGTGCGGGCCGTCAGCTCCAGGTCGTGGCAGATCGGGCGGCGGTCGCCCGGCCGGTCGGTGAGGTCGCGCAGCGGCGCGTACGCCTCGGGCGGCAGCCGGTGGGAGCCCTCCAGGTAGACGAGCGCACCGGTCCGCGGCGGGCAGTCGCCCACGGGGATCCACAGGGTGACGACGGCCGGCGAACCCCGGTCCATGTAGTCGAAGTCGACATGGGCGCGTGAGGCCCGGCGCGTGCCCCGGTGGAAGTGGCGCAGGACGCGGCGCGGCAGCATCCGCGCCTCGGCGCCGAGGAGGAGGGAGGCGAGGGCGGCGAGGGCCGGGTCGCCCACGAACCGGTCGAAGACCGCCGAGCGCACGAACGTGTACGCGGGGTGCCCCGCGACCCCGTACTCCGGGACCCCGGCGGGCACCCGGCCGGAGAAGACCCCGTCCTCGGGGGCGGTGCCCGCCGCGAGCAGGCCGGGCGGGAAGAGGGAGAAGTACCGGCCGCGCAGCCGCAGGACCGCCGAGCGGTCGAGCAGCCCCGGCAGGTACAGATAGCCGTCGGCGCGCAGGCGCGCGCGGAGCGCGGCCGGGTCCCTCGGCGGCAGCAGGTCCGCGCTGGGGCGCAGCGGGCCGAAGAGATCCGGCGTGCGGGGTATCGGCACGCCGTTCGACGACAGGTTCACGGTGCGCGTCCTTCGTTCCGTCCGGGTCCGCCTTCGGTCAGTAGACGCCTTCCACGGCCTCGGCGCGGCCCTCGCCGCCGTCCTGGAAGGGCCGCACCGCGGCGACCCCGTCCCAGGGGAACCACGGGTGCGGCCCGGTCCTGACCGCGCTGTCCCGTTCCAGGAGGTTCGGCAGGAAGAGGTCTTCCAGGAGCGTCGTGGCGCGTACCCGGCCGCGCTCACCGACGGCGACCTCGCGCCACGGGTCGGCCGGGTCCACGACCCGCAGCACCGCGAAGGGCGGCGGCAGATGATAGGAGTGACCGGCCCCGGCGGGCACGCCGTCCGCCGCGCCCCCGTCCGTCACGTCGGCCTGGAGCGCGTGCCCGACGAGGGTGTTGCCGTAGGTGTCGATCCACTGCACACCCGGCAGATGCTCCTCGCGCAGGAACGCGGCCTCGGCGGCGGTGCACGACGTACCGCCCGTGCACACCGCCCGGATGCCGTACGTGTGCAGCGGGCGCGGCAGCCGCATCGCCAGTTCCAGGAGCAGCCGCGCGGTGGTGAAGAGCAGCGAGGGGCGCTCGGCGGCCAGCAGGGTCAGGGTCTGGTCGATCAAATGCGCGGTGTACGCGTCCGCCTCGCCGCCCGCCCGCAGCGCGGCCTTCACCCAGCGCGGATCGAAGTCGATGGCGTGCACCGCGCCGCGCCAGCTGTCGGCAAGGCCCTCCACGAAGTGCCCGTACGCGTGCGGCCCGCTCGGCGTCATGGCGAGCACGTCGCCGCCGGCGACGCCGCGTGCCTCAAGGACCGTGCGGTAGATCTCCACGTCGTACGCGAGGCGCGTGACGTCGACGATGCGGCAGGGCGCGCCCGTGGTGCCGCCGGTCTCGAAGACGCGGAAGGGGCGGTCGCGGTAGCCGCGGGGGAGGAGGTCGCGGGCGTGCGCGGCGCGCAGGCCGGCCTTGTCGAAGAGGCCGAAGAGCTCCAGCGCGGCGAAGCCGTCGACGTCCTTGAGGGGGTCGAAGCCGAGCGTCGCGCGCCGGGCGGCCCAGAACGGGCTCGCCGTGTCGGGGCCGAAGTGCCAGCGCATCATCCGGCGCGTCCAGGTGTCGAGGTCCACGCCCAGCTCCGGCACACGTGTGCGCAGCGTGTCGATGAGTGTGTCGGCCAGAGTGCCGAGGGCGGTCGGCGGGCGGGAGGTGGTCATACGAGGGCCTCACTTCGCTGGGCGGTGCACGAACAGGGACCCGGTGGTGATGTCGCCCACCGCCCCGGGCGTCGCGGCGAGGACGGCGGCGAAGGGGAAGGGAACCTCGTGGCCGACCAGGGGATGGCCCTCGTACGCATGGAGGTGTACGAGGCGGGGCAGCACGCACGGGGCGCCGTCGACCTCGGTGAGGGGGGCACGGCGGGTGAGCATGCGGTCGTCCGGACGCATGCGCTCATGGACGGAACGCAGCGCACGGTGTGCCGCGTCCGGTTCGCGGAAGACGGTGAGCGGCCAGTCACGGGCGGCCGGGTCCGGCGGGACGGCGTCGAGCGCGGCGGCGAGGGAGGACGCCAGGGTGCGGCTCTGGGAGGTGTCCGTGCAGACGACAGTGCGTACGTTGGCGCAGAACCGCCCGGAGTCAGCCGCGATCAGGGGCAGCAGCCAGTCGACGGCCGCCTCGACGGGCATGCCGGGCGGCACCAGGGCACAGCCGCGGCCCGACCCGTGCAGGGTGAGCGACTCCGTGCCGCGGACCGACGCGGCGAGGCCCGCGCCGCCGTACACGACGTGCCGGTCCGTGAGCCGCAACAGGCCGTGCAGGGCGCACTGTTCGGACGGATAGAGGCCGATGCGGGTGGCGGGCCAGCCGACGGCGAGCAACGCGGCGACGAGCCGCGCCGCGGAGAGCGGCTCGCGCTGGCTCGGCCGGACCCAGACGGCTGCCGAGCGCTCGGCCTCGACGAGGACGGAGTCCAGGCAGGTGAACGTGTTGCCCGGCAGCGAGACCAGGCTCAGCCGGTCGTCGGGCACCGGCTCCCCGCCCCGCTTCCACGGCCCCTCGCGCAGCATCGCGCACCAGCGGTCCACCAGCGGGCCCGGCAGCCCGGCGGTGCTCCACAGCGCCGCGCGGAAACCGTCGGCGTCCTGCGCGCCGACACCGCCGACCGTGACGGTGCCGCGGCCAAACAACTCCACCGCATCGCTGAGCAGTTCACGGCGGTCGGTGAGCGGGGTCAGGGTGGTGCGGGTGATGTCCCACCACCGCCGGTCGGCGTGCGCGACGATCTCCGGGACCAGCGCGAGGCCGTACGCGGCGCCTCCCGTGCCCGGCAGCGCGGCGGTGTCCAGGGATGTCCGCCACTCGCCTCTGCGGAAGGCGGAGACCACCGCCGTCACGGCAGCTCGCTGCGGAGCGCGGCGACCACCCGGAGCTGCTCGGCCTCCGTGAGGGACGGGTACAGCGGCAGGGCGATGTGGTGACGGGCGAACCGGCGGGCCCGCTCGAACGGCCCGTCGGCGCGGCCAGGCCGGCCGCTCCTGGTGAAGTACGGGTGGTCGCAGAGCAGATGGTCGTAGACCTCACCGGCGAGGGACACGCCGTGCCGCTCCCGCAGCCGCTTCTTCAGCGGCGTGCGGTCGAGAGCCCCGTCGGGGACGAGGTGGGCCAGGTACTTGTAGAAGTTGCTGTCCGATCCGTCGGGCACGGCGTGCGGCCGGATTCCCGGGACGTCGGCGAGCAACGCGTCGTACCGGCCCGCCCGTTCGCGGCGCGCCGCCAGGGTGTTCGCGAAGCGCTCCAGGTCGACCGTGCCGACGGCGGCGTGGAGTTCGCTCAGGCGCCAGTTGCCGCCGGGACGGTCGCGGAGGGTGGAGCCCTGTGCGCTCTTGCCGTGGTCGCGCCAGCGCCGCACCTGTTCCAGGTCGTCCGGCAGGGCGGCGGACAGCAGCCCTCCGTCGCCGCTGACGGCGACCTTGGTGGGGAAGAACGAGAAGGCGCCGAACCGGCCGAAGCTCCCCGCCGGGCGTCCGTCGAGCGTGGCGCCGAAGGCGTGCGCCGCGTCCTCCACGACGGGGACGCCGCGCTCGTGGCAGTGGGCGAGGACCGCGTGCAGCGCGGGCGAGACGATGCCGCCGATGTGCACCGGCAGCACGACGGCCGTGTCGGGGTGCCGGTCGAGGGCCGCCCGCAGCGCGTCCGGGTCCATGCCGAGGCCGTCCGGCTCGATGTCGACGAAGCGGACGGCCGCGCCCGCGCGCACCGCAGAGGCGGCCGTGGCGAAGAACGTGTTGACCGGCACGAGCACGGTGCGGCCCGCCACGCCGACGATCCGCAGCGCGATCTCCAGGGCCGCCGAGCCCGACGCGACGGCCACCGTCTCCGTGCCGGTCCAGGTGCGTGCCAGCTCCTCGAAGCGCGCGACCTGCGGGCCCTGGGTGAGCACGCCCGAGGCGAGCGCGGCGTCGACGCGGTCGAGCACGGCCCGCCGCTCGGACACCTCGAAGCGGATGCGCTGGGCGGGCACGTCACATGCCGTGACCGCGTCGCCGGCCAGGGAGCGCGCGAAGAAGTTCGCCGCGTGGCCGACGTGCGTGCCGTGGCCCATGGCCAGTTCGTGGATCTCCACGGGGGCGCCCGCCGCCGCGAACGCCGCGCGGACCGTGTCCGCCGCCGCGCGCGCGTCGGCCGGCTCCAGGTGGGCGTCGGCGGTGCCGTACTGGAGCTGGAGGGGCGCCGGGGCGAGCGCGGAGTACAGGTCGGCGAGGTCGGCGTACTCGAGGATGCCGGGGAGCGCCGCGCCCTCATGCCCGGTCAACAGCCGTGCGTACAGGGCCTGATAGCTGCCGAGGTGGCTCGCCGCGCAGAGCGGGAGGGCCTCGCGGGGTGCCAGCAGGGCGGCGTGCAGGGCGACCGCCGCGCCGAGGCTGTGACCGAACAGGCCGAGCCGGCCGGGGTCGACGAGCGGATGCGCCGCCAGTACGTCGAGTGCGCCCAGGGCGTCACCGACGAGCGCGCCGAGCAGGGAACGTCCGGTCAGCGCGAAGGCGTGGGCCAGCAGGGTCCCCTCGTCGCGGCCGGCCCGGCGCTCCTCGTCGAGCCCGCCGCCGATGCCGTGGTCGAAGGAGAGCGTGACGAACCCCGCCCGCGCCAGGTGCTCCGCGACGTTGCGGTCGGGGTGGTCCGGCGGTACGTCGCCGGTGAGCTGGTCCAGGCGGGCGTTGCGGCCGCCGAGGACCAGGACGGCGGGGCCGCGCGTCACGCCGGGCGGCGCGAGGAGGGTGCCGGGGAAGGGGCCGCGCAGGGGCGAGTCGAGGACCAGCCGCTCGCGGTGCAGGCCGTCGCGCACCGAGGCACGGGTCTCGGTGACGAGGAGAGGCGCGTGCTCGACACGGGCCAACCGCGCGACCACGGACCGGAGTCGCGCGGCATGGGCCACACGTCCTACGGCGGTGGCGGAGGCCGTGTGGCGCAGGGAGGGTTCGGTGACGAGGAGCCGGCGGAGGTGGTGGCTCTGCATCCGCGGGGCTCAGACGAAATCGCCGTGCAGGGTGCCGGGGGCTTCCAGCGCGTACGCGTCCAGCGCCTCGTCCAGTCTGATCCGGCCGCGTCTGAGAAGTTCCAGGAGTTCGTTCTGCGGGCGATAGAAACATGATTTGCACAGGTCGGTCCTGCGCGGGTTCGAGGCTTCCCATGCGGCGCGCGGGCCGCCTTCGAGGACCTCGGCGTACCCCTGCTCCACCACGTTGCCGATCAGATAACGGCTGTTGAGGTGGACCTGCGGGCACGGGTAGAGATTGCCGTCGGCGCCGACCGCCGTGACGAAACGGCTGTAGTGGCAGTGCTCGAAGTCGCCCTCGACCTCCTCGACCTGGTCCATCGGTCCGCGGTCCAGTTTCGGCACCGACACCTCGAAGGCCTCGGTGGAGAGCGCCGCGGCCGTGGTGAGCGCCTCGGCTATCTCGGGCATCACGGACGCGATGGTCTCGTGGCCGAGCGCGCTGTAGAACTCCGGCTCGAAACGCACGTAATGCGCGCCGGATTCCCGGGCGACATGGGCCGCCCGCACGATCTCCCGGTGATTCCGGAGGGTGATCACGTAGTTGAAGCCGATGCGGAAGTCGGGGTCGACGGCACTCTCCCTGAGCCTGCCGACCGCTCCGACGAACCGCGAGAAGGTCTGCTCCCGGTCGTGGGTGATGTCGTCGAAGGTGGCTTCCGTGCCCGCGTTCAGGCCGATGCGGACCCAGGTGTGGGTCTCGGCGACGCAGTCGGCCACCTTGGGCCGGCCGAGCCGCGAGCCGTTGGTGATCAGCCCGACGCGCAGTCCCGCCGCGTGCCCGGCCCGGCAGATGTCGGTGTAGCCCGGGTGGATGGTGCACTCGCCGCTGCCGCAGAAGGTGACGGCGCGGCCGTCGTTGGCGGCGAACTCGCGCAGCAGGGTCACCGCCTTGTCGGTGGCGATCGAGTCCTTGAACGAGAACAGGTCGTAGAACTGCTCTTCGTTCGGGGAGTGGAAGTTGCAGAAGTCGCAGCGCATGTTGCAGGCGCCCATGATGCCGATCCGCATATGGACCGGCTTGATCTCCAGGCCCGCGACGAACCGCCGGAGCAATTCGCCGTGGGCCAGGACCTTCTGCGGTGAGTGCGCCTGATCGAGACTGACGAGGGGCAGTCCCGCACGGTTCTGGGGGGCTGCCATGTCGATGTCGTCGGCACCAGATGTGCTGTTCACGGACCCCCCCACGCGAGACGGGTGAGCGTACGCTGTTCGGGACGGTCCTTGCGACACTAGGGAGACCTGTCCCGACTGTCAACGGGCGTCCGCACCACGCTATTTGACGGGCAATCAGGCAGTGGTGGAACCGACATTCCGGAGGAACTCGGTGATCGCGGCCGTGATCTCCGCCTTGTCGACGCCGAGGCCGGTGAGCGGCCCCTGACCGTCCTCGAATTCGATGAGGGCGAGCAGGATGTGCTCGGTGCCGATGTGGTTGTGACCGAGGCGCAAAGCCTCACGGAAAGTCAGTTCGAGCACCTTGCGGGCCCCCGCGTCGTACGGCACGAGCTCGGGCACCTCGGCGGCCGTCGCGGGCAGCGCGTCCAGGGCGGCCCGGCGCACGTCCTCCAGGGAGACGCCCTGCGCGGTGATCGCCTTGGCGGCGAGGCCCTCGGGCTCGCCGAGCAGGCCGAGGACGAGGTGCTCGGTGCGGATCTCGTCGTGCTGGGCGCCCTTGGCCTCGTTGTGCGCGGCCATCAGGATGCTCTTGGCCCGGGGGGTGAAGCGGCTGAAGCCCTGGCTGGGATCGAGGTCGCTCGTCTCGCCCGGCTTCTTGGGCACGAACCGCTTCTGGGCGGCCTGCCGGGTGACGCCCATGCTCTTGCCGATGTCGGTCCAGGACGCGCCGGAGCGGCGCGCCTGGTCCACGAAGTGGCCGATGAGATGGTCGGCCACGTCGCCGAGGTGGTCGGCGGCGATGACCGCGTCGGAGAGCTGGTCGAGGGCGTCGGTGTGGACCTTCTTGATGGCTTCGATCAGGTCGTCGAGGCGGACCGTGGGCGGCGGGGGAGTGCTGTCGGATCGCGTCATGTGGCAACCTTAGGTTGACAGTTCGGTGAGTGTCAACGCTTGGTTGACACCTGTCCGCCGGGGTGCGGCGGTGGCCGGTCGCCGGGATGGCGGACAGCTCGCCGAAGGGCACTGCGGGGCGTTCCGGGCCGTCATGGCACGGTCCCGTCGTCCAGCGGTCGCCGTCACCGCCCTCCGCGCATGCGCGGACACTCGGGGCCGACCTCGTGCACGACCCTGCCGAAGTCGGCCGTGACACGGGTGACCCGCGCGCTTGGGACGACCGTTGGGTGCCCCCGCCACCGGCGGCGCGGCGGGGTCCTCGCCGCGCGGGCAGGTCCCGTCCATCCCCGCCCCGTCGACCGCCCCCGCCCTCTCGGGAGACGATCGGCCCATGCTCCCCACCACCAAGGGCGCGGACCCCGCCGAACCCCAGACGGGTCTGCGCGGCCTGCCCGCCCTGCCCGACAAGGGCGCGCCCCCCCGGGCCCTCGCCCCCCCCCCGGCCCCCGCCCGGGAGGCCGGGGCCGCGG
>NZ_JAFEXF010000219.1 GCF_016905445.1 Streptomyces sp. G44 | reverse complement strand
GCGGGGTGCAGGGCCCCGGCGGCCGGCTGTTCGGCGTACTGAACGAGCTGGCGGAACGGGCGCCCGGCCTCCGGGTCACGCTGCGCCGCCTGCCGCCCGCCGAGCGGCTCGCGGCGGTACGGGCGGGCGAACTGGACGCCGCTTTCGTCCGCGCCCTGGACGCGGCCCCCGGCCTTGAGCTGCTGCCGGTGTGGAGCGACCCGCTGTACGTGGCGCTGCCGACCCGCCATCCGCTGGCCGGGGGACCGGGCCTGACGCTCGATCGGCTGACGGCGGCGGGGCTGCCGCTGCGGCTCGCGCCGCGCGAGAACAACCCGCCCTTCCACGACCTGATCACGAGGGCCCTGCGCGCGGCGGGCGCGGAACGGCCGCTTCTGGGGCCGCCGTTCACGACGCTCCAGGAGACGCTGACGGCCGTCGGCGGCGCGGGCGAACCGTCGTGGACCGTGTTCTACGAGGTCAACGGCCTGCCGTCGCTGCCCCGTGTGGCGGTACGACCGCTGCCGGACCCGGCGGTGGTGACCGGCCTCGCCGTCCGGCCGGGGCCGCCGGGCCCGGCCCTGCGCGAGCTGCTGCTCGTCACCACGGCGAGGGAGGGGGCGGACCCGTCCGGGGACGTCCGGGGGCCGGCCGGGGAGCTGGGCGAGAGGGCGCACGCGTCGTGACGGCCGACCTCGACTTCTACGCGACCGTCGCCACGCGCGGCGAGATCCTCGGCAGGGGCATCGGCTCCGGCCCGGCCGCCTGGGAGGCCGCGCTCGGGCCGGACCATCTGGACGACCCCGGCGAGGGGACGCTGCGCAGGGACCACGGGCTGGTGGAGCTCACCTTCTCGACGGCGCACGCGCCGGGGGCCCGCTCCTGCTCCTGTCAGGGGATCAGCGTGCAGGTCCACCGGCTGGCCCACGGCGCCCCGACCGCCTCCCTCGTGCCGGCGGCCCTCGTACGGGAGTACGGGGAGTTCGCGCCGCGCGTCAGGTTCGAGGAGCTGCGGTCCGCGATCCTCTCCCTGGGGTGCACGGTCGAGCCCGAGGACCTCTCGGCGGACATCCACCGCTACCGCGTGCCCGAGTCCGGCGCCCGCGTCTTCGTCATCGACGACCCGGACCCCTACGGGGACGGCCACCACGACACCGACGACCCGGAGACGGCCCAGGCGGGCGACGTGTGGGCCCTGAGCGTGGCCCCGGCCTGGTGGGGCGCTTCCCCGTGACGTCCCCCATGGCCCAGGATGCCCCCATGAAGAGTGACTTGTTCTCCAGTGACCACATGGCGCGGCCCGCCCTCGCCCCCGGGATGACCCTTCAGAACGCCAAGTCCATCAAGTACGCGGTGCACGGCGAGATGTTCGCGCGGCAGGGCGCGATGATCGCCTACCGCGGCGATCTCCAGTTCGAGCGCAAGGGCCAGGGCGTGGGCGGCATGCTCAAGCGCGCGATGACCGGTGAGGGGCTGCCGCTGATGGCCGTGCGCGGCCAGGGCGAGGCGTGGTTCGCGCACGAGGCGCAGAACTGCTTCATCGTCGACGTCGAACCGGGCGACGTCCTCACCGTCAACGGCCGCAACGTCCTGTGTTTCGACCCCACTCTCTCGTACGACATCAAGACGGTGAAGGGTGCGGGGATCACCGGCGGCGGGCTGTTCAACAGCGTCTTCTCGGGCGCGGGCCGCCTCGGCCTGGTCTGCGACGGCAACCCGCTGGTGATCCCCGTCTCCCCGCAGCAGCCCGTGTACGTCGACACGGACGCGGTGGTCGGCTGGACCGCCGACCTGTCCACGTCCCTGCACCGCTCGCAGTCCATCGGCTCGATGATCCGGGGCGGCTCGGGCGAGGCGGTGCAGCTGATGCTCCGGGGCGAGGGCCATGTCATCGTGCGCCCGAGTGAGGTGACCCCGCAGAAGGCGCAGCAGCACTGAGCACCGCCGCGCCCTCCCGCGCCCGCGGCCGGCCCTCGCCCCGGAGGGAGCGTCAGGCGGCCCGGCGCTCCCGCTGCTCGTACCCGGCGAGGCGGACGCAGACGGTCAGGCCGTGCATGGCCTGCTCCAGCTCGGCGAGGGACGGGTAGCTGGGGGCGACGCGGATGACGGCGTCGCGCGGGTCGTCGCCGTAGGGGTGCGTGGCACCGGCCGGGGTCAGCACGATCCCGGCCTCGGCGGCGCGGCGCACCACGTCCTTGGCGCAGCCCTCGGGGACCTGGAGGGTGACGAAGTAGCCGCCCTTGGGGGAGGTCCAGGTCGCGAGGCCGGTGCCGCCGAGCTCGGCGTCCAGGATCCGGGCGACCGCCTCGAACTTGGGCTGGAGCAGGGCGCGCTGGAGCTCCATGTGGGCGCGTACGCCGTCGGCGTCCCGCAGGAACAGCGCGTGCCGCAGCTGGTTGATCTTGTCGGGGCCGATCGAGCGCTTCTGGTTGTTGGCCAGCAGCCACGTGACGTTGGCGGGCGAGGAGCCGAAGAAGGCGACGCCCGCGCCCGCCGCGGTGATCTTGGAGGTGGAGCCGAAGACGAACGCCCGGTCCGGGTTCCCCGCCTCGGCGCAGGCGCCGAGCAGGTCGGCCAGCTCGGCGGGCTCGTCGGTGAGGTGGTGGACGGCGTAGGCGTTGTCCCAGAAGATCCGGAAGTCGGGGGCCGCGGTCTCCATGCGGGCCAGGCGCGCCACGGTCTCGTCGCCGTAGACGACGCCGTCGGGGTTGCTGTACTTCGGCACGCACCAGATGCCCTTGACCGCCGGGTCCCCGGCGGCGAGCCGCTCGACCTCGTCCATGTCGGGCCCGTCGGCCGTCATCGGCACCGGGATCATGTCGATGCCGAACCGCTCGCAGAGCGCGAAGTGCCGGTCGTAGCCGGGCACCGGGCACAGGAACGCGACGCGCTCCTGGTCGACCCAGCGCGACTCGGCGCCGGGCAGCACGCCGAGGAGGGCGTGCACCAGGCAGTCGTGCATCAGCTCCAGGCTGGAGTTGCCGAGGGCGAGGAGCTGGGCGGCGGGGACCTGGAGCAGCTCGGCGAAGATCTCGCGCAGCTCGGGCAGGCCCTGGAGGCCGCCGTAGTTGCGTACGTCCGTGCCGTCGGCGGCGGTGTGGCGGGCGCCGGGCAGGCCGAGCAGGTCCGCGCTGAGGTCGAGCTGCTCCGGCGCGGGCTTGCCCCGGGTGAGGTCGAGGGAGAGCCCGCGGGCGGCGAGCTCCGCGTAGTCCTTCCGGGCCTGCTCAAGGAGCCCGGCGAGGGCCGGGGCGGCGTCGGGGCTCAGCTCGGTGGTCATGGTGGTGCCTCTCGCAGGTGTGGCTCGGGGGGCACGGCCGTGGGCGGGTCGGGGGCCGTGCGGGTGGTTTCGCGACTGCCGAGAATACAAACCGCGTGCCCGGCCCGCGCCGGACGCCCGCTCCACGAGACGCCCCCACCGGCCCTGAAACGCCGTGTGCGGGACCTTGACCGGCCTCCGCGCCCCTCTTATGGTCGCCACGCCACCCACGACGTAGGACGTGGGATCTCTTCAGGGAACAAGGGAGACACCGTGAGCGACCTGATCCCTCCGACCGCGATCCCTCCGACCGCGATCCCTCCGACCGCGGCGCGCGGCCCCGCTCCCGACCGCCGCGCCTTCCTCCGGTACACCGGCGCGGCGGGCGCCGCCGCCGCCGTCACCGGCACCCTCTCCGCCTGCTCAGCGGGCCCCGAGTCCACCAACGAGACCGGGGGCGGCGGGCAGGGCGGCGACGCCACGCTCACGGCCGTGATCGGCTACGGCAACGACGGCAGCTGGGACCCGACGCAGACCGCGTCCGCCTTCGCCATGGCGGGCAACGAACACATCTACGAAGGGCTGCTCGGCACGGACCCCATCAGCCGTGCGCCCTATGCCGCGCTCGCCACCGGGATCCCGCACGACCTCAAGGCGACGACGTGGCGGTTCTCCCTGCGTCCCGGCGCCATGTGGCACGACGGCAGGCCCGTCACCGCCGACGACGTGGTGTTCGTGTTCGACCGCATCCTGGACCCGAAGACGCAGACCCTCGCCAAGGGGTTCTTCGCGAGCTGGCTGAGGGAGGTCAGGAAGGTCGACGCGACGTCCGTGGAGCTGATCCTCAAGTTCCCCTTCCCCGACGGTGCCGCGCGGCTCTCCCTCGCAAAGATCATGCCGAAGCACGTCTTCTCCCGGCCCGGCGCGTGGGAGGACGCGACCAAGGGCAAGGCGATCGGCTCGGGGCCGTACCGGCAGACCGCGCACCACCCGAAGTCGAACACGACCTTCGAGGCGTTCGAGGACTACAACGGCCCCCGCAAGGCCGCCTTCAAGAAGATGAACTGGCTGACGATCGTGGACGCCGCGCCGCGCGTCGCCAAGATCTCCGGTTCCGGCGCGGACGCGGAGATCGCCGACAACATCCCGTACGCCAACATCGCGCAGCTGAAGAGGAGCGGCATGACCGTCGAGGGCGGCGCCGGCATGAACAACCTCTTCCTGCTCTTCAACACCGCGCACAAGCCGTTCGACGACGTACGCGTCCGCCAGGCGCTGCACCACGCCATAGACCGCGACAAGATGATCGAGGCCGCCCTGCGGGGCCACGGCAAGGCGGCGACCTCCTTCCTCGACGAGGCCAACCCGTCCTACCGCCCCGCGAGGACCGTCTACACGTACGACATCCGCAAGGCGCAAGAGCTCCTGAAGCGGGCCGGGGTCGGCAAGCTGACGGTCAACCTCATGGCCGTGAACGTGAGCTGGATCGTGGACTGCCTGCCGACCATCCAGGACGGCTGGGAGAAGCTCGGCGTCGAGGTCACCCTCGACCCGCAGGAAACCACCGCCGTCTTCACCAAACTGGACCAGAAGAAGGACTTCCAGATCGTCGCCGCCGCCTCGAACCCCAACCAGTTCGGGCTCGACGCCGACCTGATCACGCACTACAACTACGGCCCCCAGAACCTGTGGATGGAGTACGCCCGCTGGGCCGGGAACCCCACCGCCAAGAAGCTCTTCAAGGACATGGCGCAGGCCACCCGCGAGCCCGACGCGGGCCGCAAGAAGGCCATGATCCAGGAGTACATCGACGTCATCGCCGAACAGGCGGTGCTCTATCCGGTCGTGCACAACGAACTCATGACGGCCTGGGACCCGAAGAAGCTCAGCGGCGTCCGGGCCCAGCCGTACCCCGGCGTCAATCTCCTCCAGGCCAAGTGGGCCTGATCCGCGTCAAGTCCTCAGGCCAGTTCGGGGGTCGTGCCCTGTGACCGCAGTCCTCAGAATCCTCGCCCGCCGCATCGCCCTGCTCGTCCCGCTGCTGCTCGGCATCGTGCTCTTCGTCTTCCTCGTGATGAGGTTCTCGGACGTCGACCCGGCCTCCGCGTTCTTCCAGGGCGCCAACCCGACCCCCGAGCAGCTGCACCAGTTCCGGGAGGAGAACGGTCTCCTCGACCCGCTGCCCGTGCGCTACGTCGCCTTCGTCGGGGACCTGCTCCAGGGCGACCTGGGCATCAGCGTCCTCAACCGCTCCCCCGTCCTCGACCAGGTCACCACCGCCCTGCCGCTCACCATGCAGCTGACGTTCCTGGGCCTGGCCATCGCGGTCGTCCTCTCGCTGGTCCTCGGCGTGACCGCCGCGATCCACCGCGACCGGCTGCCGGACCAGCTCATCCGCGTCGTCTCCCTGACCGGTGTCGCGGCGCCCGGCTTCTGGCTGGCGCTGCTCATGATCCAGTACCTGGCGGTCGACCTCGGCTGGTTCCCGACCGGCGGCTACATCAACCCCGCCGACTCCCTCACCGGCTGGCTCCGGACGATGACGCTGCCCGCCCTCGCACTCTCCCTGCCGGTGGCGGCCGGCCTCACCCGCGTCATCCGCACCGCCGTGGTCGAGGAACTCGACAAGGACTACGTCCGCACGGCCATCGGCAGCGGCCTGCCCCCGGTGGTGGTCGTCGGCCGCAACGTCCTGCGCAACGCCCTCATCAACCCGCTCACCGTGCTCGGCCTGCGCGTCGGCTACCTGCTGGGCGGCGCCGTCGTCATCGAGACGATCTTCTCGCTGCCGGGCATGGGCAAGCTGATGATCGACGCCGTCAAGAACGGCGACCCGGCCGTCGTCCAGGGCGTCGTCATCACCACCGCCGTCGGCTTCGTCGTCGTCAACCTCGTCATCGACGTCCTCCACCTCCTGGTCAACCCGCGGCTGAGGGGGACGAGCTGATGCTCATGACACGCAAGAAGCTCACCGACCGCCTCGCGGTCCCCGGCATCCGCCTGCGCTCCCTGCGCAAGCTGCCCGTGCTCTCGCGCATCGCCGTCGGCGTCATCGGCGTCGTCGTCCTGGTCGCCCTCCTCGCGCCGCTCCTCGCCCCGCACGACCCCCTCGACCAGCAGAGCCAGGTGGACGGCACCGGCCACCCCTCCGCCCGCCACTGGATGGGCCAGGACAGCCTGGGCCGCGACATCCTCAGCCGGCTGATGTACGGGGCGCGCTGGTCGCTGGCGATCGGGCTCGGCGCGACCCTGCTCGCCCTCACCGTCGGCGCGCTGATCGGCGCCGTCGCGGCGACCTCCCGCAAGGCCGTCGACGAGACGCTGATGCGCTGCCTCGACGTCGTCATGGCGTTCCCCGGCATCGCGCTCGCCGCCGTGCTCGTCGCGGTCTTCGGCGGCGGCATCACCGTACTGATCTGCGCGATCGCGTTCCTGTTCACCCCGCCGATCGCCCGCGTCGTGCGGGCCAACGTCCTGGACCAGTACGGCGAGGACTACGTCACCGCCGAACGCGTCGTCGGCGCACGCACCCCGCACATCCTCGTCCGGCACGTCGCCGTGAACTGCGCGGCGCCCATCCTGGTCTTCTGCACCGTGCAGGTCGCCGAGGCCATCGTCTTCGAGGCGTCGCTCTCCTTCATCGGCGCGGGCGTCCGGCCGCCCGACCCGTCCTGGGGCAGCGTCATCGCCGACGGCAAGAACATGGTCCTCATCGGCGGCTGGTGGGCGACCGTCTTCCCCGGCCTGCTCATGCTCGTCACGGTCCTCGCTCTCAACATCCTCTCCGAGGGCGTCTCGGACGCCTGGGCGGCGCCCTCCACCCGCGACGTGCCGGGCGCGGCCCGCGACGAGGACCGCCTCGAAGCCCCCGAGCCGGGCACCGGCGAGGTCCTGGAACTGCCCGGCCTCACCGAGGCGTCGGCCCGGCTGCGGGCGCGGGCCCGGCCCCTGCCGTCCGGCGCGCCGGTCCTGGACGTACGCGACCTGCGCATCGCCTTCCCCGGGCGGCACGACGGCGTGGACATCGTCGACGGCATCTCCTTCCGCCTGCGCCCCGGCGAGGTCCTCGGCCTGGTCGGCGAGTCGGGCTGCGGCAAGTCGCTGACCGCGCTCACGGTGATGGGCCTCCAGCCCAAGGGCGCGCGCGTCAGCGGCAGCGTCACCTTCGACGGCCAGGAGCTGACCGGCCTGCCGGCCCGCGCGCGGCGCCGGCTGCTCGGCCACGACATGGCGATGGTCTACCAGGACGCCCTGTCGTCCCTGAACCCGGCGATGACGGTCCGCTCCCAGCTCAAGCAAGTCGTACGCAGGGGTGGGCGCCGCACCTCCACCGAGCTCCTCGAACTGGTGGGCCTGGACCCGGAACGGACCCTGCGCAGCTACCCGCACGAACTCTCCGGCGGCCAGCGGCAACGCGTACTGATCGCCATGGCCCTCTCCCGCGACCCGAAGCTGATCATCGCCGACGAGCCGACGACGGCGCTCGACGTCACCGTCCAGGCGCAGATCATCGAACTCCTGCTGCGGCTGCGCGCGGAACTGGGCTTCGCGCTGGTCCTGGTCTCGCACGACCTGGCGCTCGTCGCCGACGTCACCGACCGGGTGGTGGTGATGTACGGCGGGCAGATCGTCGAGACGGGCGTCACCGCCGACCTGGTGGGCGCCCCCGCGCACCACTACACGCGGGGGCTGCTCGGCTCGGTGCTGTCCCTGGAGTCGGCACGGCAGCGGCTCACCCAGATCAAGGGCGTGGTGCCGTCCCCGGCGGACTTCCCACCGGGCTGCCGCTTCGCGGACCGCTGCCCGATGGCGACGGCGGTGTGCAGAGACTTCCCCCCGGCCCTGGCGGGCCCCCTGCCCCACGAGACGGCATGCCACCACCCGGCAGCGCCCCCAAGGGGCGCGGGGAACCGCGCGCCCAGCCCCCACAAGCCCGCACCGGGAGAGCCGCCACGATGACCCCCGCCCCCCTCATCGAGCTGACCGACGTACACGTCACCCACAAGGCACGCTCCGGCACCCTCCTCTCCCGCGACCGCGTCCACGCCCTCACCGCCGCCGACCTGACCCTCACCCCCGGCGAGACCCTCGGCGTCGTGGGCGAGTCGGGCTGCGGTAAGTCCACCCTGGCCAAGGTGCTGGTCGGCGTACAGCGCCCCACCGCCGGCACGGTGTCGTTCGACGGCGGCGACCTGTGGACGATGAGCCCCGCCGCCCGGCGGCGGGAGATCGGCACCCGCACCGGCATGATCTTCCAGGACCCGTCGACCGCCCTGAACCGCAGACTGCCGGTCAGGCAGATCCTCCGCGACCCCCTGGACGTGCATAAACGCGGCACGACCGCCGAGCGCGACAGCCGCGTCCGGGAGTTGATGTCCTTGGTCGGCCTGCCCAAGGCCCTCGCGGACGGCCTCCCCGGCCAGCTCTCCGGCGGCCAGCGCCAGCGCGTCGCGATCGCCCGCGCCCTGGCCCTCGAACCGGACCTGGTCGTCGCCGACGAGCCGACGAGCGCCCTCGACGTGTCGGTGCGCGCCCAGATCCTCAACCTCCTGCTGGACCTCAAGGAACGCCTGGGCCTCGCCCTCGTCTTCGTCTCGCACGACATCCAGACCGTGCGCAGGATGAGCGACCGCGTGATCACCATGTACCTCGGCCGGATCGTGGAGGAGGCCCCCGCCACCGACATCCTGGCCCGCGCCCGGCATCCGTACACGCGTGCCCTGTTCTCCGCCACGCCGGGCCTGCTGGACCCCATCGACCCGATCCCGCTGTCCGGCCCGGTCCCATCGGCGACCCGGCCGCCGAGCGGCTGCCCGTTCCGTACGCGCTGCTGGAAGGCGGACGACAGGTGCGCGGAGGTGATGCCGGGTGTCGAGAGGGCGGGCGCGGGGCATCGATTCCGCTGCCACCACCCGGTGGACGAGGGACAGTCGACCCACGACCTCGCCACACAGGCCGCCGCCACGGCCAGGAGACCCAGGGAGCGCCCATGACCCTTCCCACCTTGTTGACCGGTGTCGTCCCACCCGTCTGCACCCCGCTGACACCGGACCGCGAGGTGGACACCGCGTCCCTCGTGCGGCTCGTCGACCACCTGGTCGCGGGCGGCGTCGACGGCCTCTTCGTGCTCGGCTCGACCTCGGAGGTCGCGTACCTGACGGACCGGCAGCGGGCCCTGGTCGTCGACACGGTCGTCCGGCATGTGGGCGGCCAACTGCCGGTCCTCGCCGGGGCGATCGACATGACCACACCCCGCGTCCTGGACCATGTGCGGGCGCTCACCGACGCGGGCGCCGACGCCACCGTGGTCACCGCGCCGTTCTACACCCGCACCCACCCGGCCGAGATCGCCCGCCACTTCCGGCTCGTCGCGGGCCGCTCACCGGTGCCGGTCATCGCGTACGACCTGCCGGTGTCGGTGCACGTGAAACTGAGCGCGGAGCTGCTCCTGGAGCTGGCCGCGGAGGGCGTACTGGCGGGCCTGAAGGACTCCAGCGGCGCGGAGGGCGCCTTCCGCGGCGTGGTCATCGGGAAGCGGTCGGTGCCCCGGGAGTTCAGTGTGCTGACCGGTTCGGAGCTGACGGTCGACGCGGCGCTCGCGATGGGCGCGGACGGGGTGGTGCCGGGCCTCGGGAACGTCGACCCGGCGGGGTACGTGCGCCTCTACGCCGCCTGCCGCGCGGGCGACTGGGAGCGGGCGCGGGCCGAACAGGAGCGGCTGTGCGGCCTGTTCGGGATGGTGCGGGCGGGCGACCCCGCGCGGATGGGCGGCAGTTCGTCGGCGCTCGGGGCGTTCAAGGCGGCGCTGTACCTGCGCGGCGTGATCGCCTGCCCGGCGACGGCGGAGCCGCAGATCCCGCTGTCGCGCCAGGAGACGGAGGTGGTGGGCAAGCACTTGGCGGCGGCGGGGCTGCTCTGACGCCCGCCGGCGTCACGTGATGCCGGTGTCGCCGAGCGCCTCCAGGACGGACCGGAGGCCCCCGGCGGCACCCTCGACCGTCTCCCGGTCCACGTCCGCGAGGAGCCGCTCGTAGTTCGCCAGGTGGTCGGCGAAGACGGCCCTGGTGACCTCGTGCCCGTGCTCGGTGAGGTGGATCTTGACGGTGCGCCGGTCCGCTCCGTCGCGCACCCGCTCCACCAGGCCCTTGGCCTCCATCTTGTCGATGCGGTTGGTGATCGTGCCGGACGACACCATGGAGGCCTTCAGGAAGGTGCCGGCGGTCAGGGCGTAGGGCGGCCCGGAGCGCTGGAGCGTGGTGAGGACGTCGAACTCGCCGACGTCCAGGCCGTGTGCGGCCGCCGTCGCCTTGACCATCCTGTCGACCGTCAGGCCCAGTCGCTGGACGCGGCCGAAGAGCTGGACGGGCCAGAGGTCGTCCGCCAGGTCGGGGCGCTCCTTGGCCCACTGGCCGACGATCGCGTCCACGGCATCGCTCATGGCGGGCCACTCCTCTCGATACGGACCATCTCGGCAGGAACCGTACCAGTTCCGAGTCTCTTAGTTTCAGTTCTCTTAGTTTCGAGATAATTGACTCTGGGAGAGTCGGATGCTTTTATCTCAACGCAGAGATTGCCGATCCTGAACCACTTCGAGCAACAGGAGCCACCCATGTCCGAGCTGACCCTCGACCCCGCCGCCCAGGACCTCCTCTTCCGCGAGGCCCGCACCGCCAACACGTTCACCGACGAGCCGGTCACCGAGGAGCAGGTCCAGGCGATCTACGACCTGGTCAAGTACGGGCCCACCGCGTTCAACCAGTCCCCCCTGCGCGTCGTCCTGGTGCGGTCCGCCGAGGCCCGCGAGCGGCTGGGCGCGCTCATGGACGAGGGCAACCGCGCGAAGACCCTGGCGGCCCCGCTCGTCGCGATCCTCGCCGCCGACAACGAGTTCCACGACGAACTCCCCGCCCTGCTCCCGCACTTCCCGCAGGCCAAGGACCTCTTCTTCGCCGAACGCCCGGTCCGCGAGGAGTCCGCGCTGCTCAACGCGGCGCTCCAGGCGGCCTACGTCATCCTCGGGGTGCGCGCGGCGGGGCTGGCGGCCGGACCGATGACCGGGTTCGACTTCCCGGGCGTGCAGAAGGAGTTCCTGGACGACGACCACACCCCGCTGATGGTCGTGAACATCGGCAGGCCGGGCCCCGACGCCTGGTACCCGCGCTCGCCCCGCCTCGCCTACGACGAGGTCGTCACCACGGTCTGAGCGGCCGGGCCCACCCGCGCCCCGCCACCGGCCATCCCGACCCCCAGGAGCCGCCCGCCATGTCCCCGCTCACCCGCGCCCGCACCCACCCCGCCCCCCTGGCGAAGCCCCCGGCCGCTCCGGCACCTCCGGCACCTCCTGCGGCCCGGCGGCACATCCCCGTCGGCTGGCTGGCGCTGCTCGCCGCCCCCGCCGCCGCGAGCGCCAACAGCCCCGTCCTGATCCTCCCGGACATGGCGGCCTCGCTCGGCGCCCGCACCGCCTCCGCGACCTGGCTCGTCACGGTCTTCGCCTGGGCCATGGCGGTCGGCACGCCCCTGATGGCGGCCCTGCTGCGCCGTCGCGGCCTCGGGGCCACGCTCAAGCTGAGCGCCGCCCTGATCGTCACCGGCACCGCGGTCCTCGCCGCGTCGCCCTGGCTGCCGCCGGCCATGGCGGGCCGGGCGGCCC
>NZ_JAFEXF010000218.1 GCF_016905445.1 Streptomyces sp. G44 | reverse complement strand
CGCCACCCGGCGCAGCTCCACGTGCCGGGCCTCGCTCATCAGCCGCCACACCGCGCGGGCCACGCCGCTGAACGTGGTCTGCGGCGGCACCTCCAGGAGGGGCAGGCCGTGCCGCTCGCAGGCCGCCACCAGGGCCGCGGGCACGGTGTCGTGGACCGGCGCGACACCGAAGCCGAGGGCCGCGCCGCCCGCCGCGACGATGCGGGTCACGTAGGCGTCGAGGCGGTCCGGGGAGGCCTCCGGGCCGGTGATGTGCACGCCCGCCGTGAGCAGCAGCTCCCCGCCCAGCAGATACGGGTACGGGTCCGCCATCTCCGAGGTGTGCACCCACTGCACGGTCGTCCCCGCCGCGTCCGGGCCCGCGATCTGCCGCAGGCCCAGCTCCTCGCCGGCCAGCAGCGCGGCGAGCGGGACCGGCGGGGTCGGGGGCGCCGCGGGGCCCGGGGAGTCGGTCGGATCGGCCATGGTGGGCGTTCCATCCATCTCGGTCACGGTAAGTGGAAGAAACGTACACTTCAGGGTTGCTTTCCGGCCACCTAAGGTCGTGCCGACCGCAGGCCGCGGGTACGGGCGGATGTCCCCGCGGCGGTCCTCACCCCCATCTGCACGACACGCCACCGAGGTGCGCGAAGGAGGCCCCCCATATGGCCGTCGACTACACAGTGATCGTCGTCTATCTCGCCGGGATGCTGGCGATGGGCTGGTGGGGCATGCGCCGCGCCAAGTCCAAGAGCGAGTTCCTGGTCGCCGGGCGGCGCCTCGGGCCGTGGATGTACTCCGGGACCATGGCCGCCATCGTCCTCGGCGGGGCCTCCACCATCGGCGGCGTCGGCCTCGGCTACCAGTACGGGCTCTCGGGCGCCTGGATGGTCTTCACCATCGGCCTCGGGCTGCTCGCGCTCAGCGTCTTCTTCTCGGCCCGCATCGCGCGCCTGAAGGTCTACACCGTCTCCGAGATGCTGGACCTGCGCTACGGGGGGCGCGCGGGCGTCATATCCGGAGTGGTCATGTGGGCGTACACGCTGATGCTCGCGGTCACCTCGACCATCGCGTACGCCACCATCTTCGACGTCCTGTTCGACATGAACCGCACGCTCGCGATCATCCTGGGCGGCTCGATCGTCGTCGCCTACTCGACGCTCGGCGGCATGTGGTCCATCACCCTCACCGACATGGTGCAGTTCGTGGTGAAGACCATCGGCGTGCTCCTGCTGCTCCTGCCCATCGCCGTCGTCAAGGCGGGCGGGTTCGGCGAGATGAGGGCGAAGCTGCCGACCGAGTACTTCGACCCGCTGGGCATCGGCGGTGAGACGATCTTCACGTACGTGCTGATCTACACGTTCGGCATGCTCATCGGGCAGGACATCTGGCAGCGCGTCTTCACGGCGCGCAGCGACAAGGTGGCCCGCTACGGCGGCACCGTCGCCGGTACCTACTGCCTCGTCTACGCGATCGCCGGCGCCGTCATCGGCACCGCAGCCAAGGTCATGTACCCGAAGCTGCCGAGCGCCGACGCGGCCTTCGCGACCATCGTCAAGGACGAACTGCCCATGGGCGTACGCGGGCTCGTCCTGGCCGCCGCCCTTGCCGCCGTCATGTCGACGTCCTCCGGGGCGCTCATCGCCTGCGCGACCGTCGCCAACAACGACATCTGGTCGCGCCTGCGGGGAGCGGCCGCCCCGGAGGGCGAGGGGCACGACGAGGTCAAGGGCAACCGCGCCTTCATCCTCATCATGGGTGTCGCCGTGATCGTCATCGCCATCGCGCTCAACGACGTCGTCGAGGCGCTGACCGTCGCCTACAACCTGCTCGTCGGCGGCCTGCTCGTGCCGATCCTCGGCGGCCTGCTGTGGCGCCGCGGCACCGCGCCCGGCGCGCTCGCCGCCGTCGCCGCCGGCGGGCTGTCCGTGACCGGGCTCATGTGGGGGTACGGAATCCTCGCCACCGAGCCGGTCTACTACGGACTGCTGACCTCGCTCGCCGTCTACGTGGTGGCCTCCCTCGCCACGAAGCCCACCGACCCGGCCGTGCTCGCCGCCTGGCGCGAACGCCTCGCCGGGCGGGAGGCCACGGCCCCGCGGGCTCCGGCGGCCGTCTAGATCTTCGCGCGGCCCGCTGTGTCAGTGGGCCGCGCGACACTTGAAACGCAGTACTCGCACCACAGGAGGAACACCGACCATGAGCAGCGCAGAGAACCCGACGACCCCCCGCGGCCCCGTCGACTCCTCCCGCATTCCCCGGTACGCGGGCCCGGCGACGTACGCGCGACTGCCCCGCCTGGACGAGGTCGGCGGCAAGACGGACGTCGCCGTGGTCGGTGTGCCGTTCGACTCCGGTGTCTCCTACCGCCCTGGCGCCCGCTTCGGCGGCAACGCGATCCGTGAGGCCTCCCGCCTCCTGCGCCCCTACAACCCCGCGCAGGACGCCTCCCCCTTCGCGCTCGCGCAGGTCGCGGACGCCGGCGACATCTCCGCGAACCCGTTCAACATCAACGAGGCCGTGGAGACCATCGAGGCCGCCGCCGACGACCTCCTCGACTCCGGCGCCCGCATGATGACCCTCGGCGGCGACCACACCATCGCCCTGCCGCTGCTGCGCTCCGTCGCCAAGAAGCACGGCCCGGTCGCCCTGCTGCACTTCGACGCCCACCTGGACACCTGGGACACGTACTTCGGCGCCGAGTACACGCACGGCACGCCGTTCCGCCGCGCCGTGGAGGAGGGCATCCTCGACACCGAGGCGCTGTCCCACGTCGGCACGCGCGGCCCGCTGTACGGCAAGAAGGACCTCACCGACGACGAGAAGATGGGCTTCGGCATCGTCACCTCGGCGGACATCTACCGCCGCGGCGCCGACGAGGTCGCCGACCAGCTGCGCCAGCGCATCGGCGACCGCCCGCTGTACATCTCCATCGACATCGACTGCCTCGACCCGGCCCACGCGCCCGGCACCGGCACCCCCGAGGCGGGCGGCATGACCTCCCGCGAGCTCCTGGAGATCCTGCGGGGCCTCGCCTCCTGCAACCTCGTCTCGGCGGACGTCGTCGAGGTCGCCCCGGCGTACGACCACGCGGAGATCACCGCGGTCGCCGCCTCCCACACGGCGTACGAGCTGACGACGATCATGAGCAGGCAGATCGCCGCCGGCCGCGCCTCCGGCGGGGAGCAGACTGCCAAGTGACCACGGCCGTGAGGCCGTCGGACACCGTGGCACGCCGGGCCGTGCGCGGCCCGGCGGCCCCGACGCCCGGCCGAACGCCTGCCGGAACGCCCGCCCGGCCGTGGCCCGGGCGAGAAGGAGAAGACGCCGCATGACCCACGACCACGACCTGGTGCTGCGCCCCACGCCGCGCCAGACGGAGGCCGCCCTGAACCCGCCCGCCGGGCGCAACGGCGGCGACCTCGTCGTCGAGACCCTCTCCGGCCTCGGCGCGACCACCGTCTTCGGCCTCCCGGGCCAGCACGCGCTCGGCATGTTCGACGCGCTGCGGCGCTCGTCGCTGTCGTACGTCGGCCTGCGCGTCGAGAACAACACGGGGTTCGCCGCGGACGCGTACGGCCGGATCACCGGCGAGGTCGCCCCGCTGCTGCTGTCCACCGGACCCGGCGCGCTGACCTCGCTCGCCGCGCTCCAGGAGGCGGCGGCCGGTTCGTCGCCGGTCCTCGCGATCGGCAGCCAGGTGCCGGTGGCGGGGCTCGGCGGCGGCCGTCACGGCTATCTGCACGAGCTGCGCGACCAGCAGGCGTCCTTCCGCGACATCGTGAAGTCGGTCCACACGGTCCGCACGGCCTCCCAGATCCCGTCGGCGATCGCCGCGGCCTGGGAGTCCGCGCTGACCGCGCCGCACGGCCCGGTCTGGGTGGAGATCCCCCAGGACGTGCTCCTCGCCGGGACGACGCTGCCGGTCGTCACGGCCATGGACGCCACGCCCGACGAGGTCGTGCCGCGCCCCGAACTGACGGCCGTCGCCGCTGACCTGCTCACGCGCGCGGAGCGCCCGGCGATCATCGCGGGCGGCGGTGTCGTCCGGTCGGACGCCTCCGGAAAGCTTCTCGCGCTGGCGGAGCTGGTGAACGCCCCGGTGGTCACCACCTTCGGCGGCAAGGGCGCCTTCCCCTGGGAGCACCCGCTGTCCCTCCAGTCCTGGCTGGAGGACCGCCACACCACCGACTTCCTGGAGGACGCGGACGTCCTGCTCGTCGTCGGCTCGGGACTCGGCGAACTGTCGTCGAACTACCACACGTTCAAGCCGCGTGGCCGGGTCATCCAGATCGAGGCGGACGCGGGGAAGCTGGAGTCCAACCACCCCGGGCTCGGCATCCACGCGGACGCGCGGCTCGCGCTGTCGGCCCTCCTGGAGACGATCGACACGCCCCGCGAGGACCCGTCGGCCCCCGAGCGGGTGCGGACGCTGCTCGGCCGCGTCCGCGAGCGGATCGCCGCGCAGGACCTCACGCTGGAGCAGCAGGTCCTCGCCGCCGTGCGCGAGGCGCTGCCGGACGCGGCGCCGTCCTTCTGGGACATGACGATCCTCGCCTACTGGGCGTGGTCGGCGTTCGACGCGCGGCGCCCCAACACGATGCACTCGGCGCAGGGCGCGGGCGGCCTCGGCTACGGCTTCCCCGCCGCGCTCGGCGCGGCCGTCGCCGACCCCTCGCAGCCGGTGCTCGCCGTCTCGGGCGACGGCGGCGCGATGTACTCGATCGCGGAGCTGGCGACGGCGCGGCAGTACGGGCTGAACGTGACCTGGCTGATCGTCGACGACGGCGGCTACGGCATCCTGCGCGAGTACATGTCCGACGCCTTCGGGGAGGCGACCGGCACGGAGCTGGCACGGCCGGACTTCGTGGCGCTCGCGGAGTCCTTCGGGGTGCCGGGGGTCCGTACGACCCCCGAGACGCTCCGGGACGACCTCGCGAAGGCGCTGGCCGAGCCGGGGCCGTCCGTGGTGGTGCTTCCGGCGGTGCTGCGGATGTTCGCGCCGACGCACCTCGCCGAGGGCTGACCCTCCCCGTACAACCATCCCCGCCCCCGGCGAGTCATCTGGAGCGAGCGCGCCGGGGGCGCGCTTGTACGGGCCCACGGGGGATCCCGTACGGATCAAGGGGATGGGAAACACTTCATGACGCACCACCCGGTATCCGGGATATCCCGGCGTGCCCGCCTGCTCTCCGCCGGGCTCGCCGCAGGCGTCCTCGTGCCGCTCGGCGCCGTCGCGGGCTCCGCGCCCGCCGTCGCCGCGCCCGCACCGACCGTCAGCTGCACCTCCGCGCAGGCCGGCCTCGCCGCCAAGCTCACCAAGGACATCACCGCGGCCCTGAAGAACCGCAAGGGCACCGTCGCGGTCGGGCTGTACGACCGCACCACCAAGACGACCTGCACGCTGCGCTCGACGACCTCGTTCGACTCGGCCAGCGTCGTCAAGGCGACCGTCCTCGCCACGCTCCTGTGGGACGCGAAGAAGAGCGACCGGAAGCTGACCGAGCGGGAGTCGGACCTCGCGCACGCCATGATCACCACGTCGGACAACACGGCGACCAGCACCCTCTGGCGCCAGCTCGGCACGGGGAAGATCAAGGCTTTCCTCGCGGCCGCCAAGATGACGAAGACCGTGCCGGGGGCCGACGGCTACTGGGGCCTCACCCGGATCAACGCGGCCGACGAGCAGAAGCTCCTCGCCCTGTTCACCGCCAAGAACGCCGTCCTGAGCGACAACGCGCGCGCCTACATCCTGAAGCTGATGGGCAAGGTCGTCTCCTCGCAGCGCTGGGGCACCCCGGCGGGCGCGCCCTCCGGCGTCGGCATACACGTCAAGAACGGCTGGCTCCAGCGGTCGACGCACGGCTGGCGCGTGCACAGCATCGGCGCGTTCAAGGGCGGCGGCCACGACTACACGATCTCCGTGCTCACGCACGGCAACAGCAGCATGGACTACGGGGTCGCCACCATCCAGGGCGTCGCCAAGGCCATCCACAAGGACCTCACGCCCCGGACCCCGGCCGCGCAGCGCTACGTCCCCACGGACACGCCGCGCGAGGCGTTCGTCGCCGTGCCCGGCAGCTGACCCGGCGCCGCGTCTTTGTTGCGGCGGGATGAAATCCGCCTCCCGCCGTGTTGGGCCTCTCGGCAGGTCAGGTCTACGGGAGGCAGCACGTGACAGAGCAACGGGGATGGGCACGGCGGCTCACCGGATACGCCTGGCGGTATCCGAAGGACGTCGTGCTCGCGCTCGGCTCCTCGCTCGCCGGCATGGCCGTCATGGCCGTCGTGCCCCTGGTCACCAAGGTGATCATCGATGACGTTATCGGGGAGGACGGCCAGGGCGGCGGCCGGTCCATGGGCCCCTGGGCGGGGGCGCTCATCGGCGCCGCCGTCCTCGTCTACGTCTTCACCTACATCCGCCGCTACTACGGCGGCCGCCTCGCCCTCGACGTCCAGCACGACCTGCGCACCGAGATGTACGGGACGATCACCCGGCTCGACGGGCGGCGGCAGGACGAGCTGTCCACCGGGCAGGTCGTCGGACGCGCCACCAGCGACCTCCAGCTGATCCAGGGCCTGCTCTTCATGCTGCCGATGACCATCGGCAACATCCTCCTCTTCGTGATCTCCCTCGTGATCATGGCCTGGCTCTCGCTGCCGCTCACCCTCGTCGCGCTCGCCGTCGCCCCCGCCCTGTGGTTCATCGCCCGCCGCTCCCGCTCCCGCCTGCACCCCGCCACCTGGTACGCGCAGGCCCAGGCCGCCGCCGTCGCCGGCGTGGTCGACGGCGCCGTCAGCGGCGTACGCGTGGTGAAGGGCTTCGGGCAGGAGGACCAGGAGACCGGGAAGCTGCGGGAGGTCGGCCGCAGGCTCTTCGCCGGGCGGATGCGGACCATCCGCCTCAACTCGCGCTACACCCCCGCCCTCCAGGCCGTCCCCATGCTCGGCCAGGTCGCCATGCTGGCCCTCGGCGGCTGGCTGGCCGTGCGCGGGGAGATCACGCTCGGCACGTTCGTCGCGTTCTCCACCTACCTCGCGCAGCTCGTCGGCCCGGTGCGCATGCTCGCCATGGTGCTCACCGTCGGGCAGCAGGCCCGCGCGGGCGTCGAGCGCGTCCTTGAGCTGATCGACACCGAGCCGAGCATGAGCGACGGGACCAAGGAGCTGCCCGCCGACGCCCCGGCCACCGTCGAGTTCGACGACGTGGGGTTCGCGTACGAGGGCACCACGAAGGCACAGCCCGTCCTGGACGGGCTGACCTTCCGGATAGCCCCCGGCGAGACCCTCGCCGTCGTCGGCTCCTCCGGCAGCGGCAAGTCCACCGTCTCGCTGCTGCTGCCCCGCTTCTACGACGTGACGCACGGCGCCGTCCTCATCGGCGGCCACGACGTGCGCGAGCTGACCCTCGACTCGCTGCGGGCCGCCATCGGGCTCGTGCCCGAGGACTCCTTCCTCTTCTCCGACACGGTCCGCGCCAACATCGCGTACGGCCACCCCGACGCCACCCAGGAGCAGATCGAGGCCGCCGCGCGCGCCGCCCAGGCCGACCGGTTCATCTCCGAGCTGCCCGAGGGGTACGACACCACGGTCGGCGAGCAGGGGCTGACCCTCTCCGGCGGCCAGCGCCAGCGCATCGCGCTCGCCCGCGCCATCCTCACCGACCCCCGCCTGCTCGTCCTCGACGACGCGACCTCGGCAGTGGACGCGCGCGTGGAGCACGAGATCCACGAGGCGCTGCGCGGCGTCATGGCGGGCCGGACCACCCTCCTCATCGCGCACCGCCGCTCCACCCTCAACCTCGCCGACCGCATCGCCGTCCTCGACGGCGGGCGCCTCGCCGACGTCGGCACCCACGAGGAGCTGGAGGAGCGCTCCGCCCTCTACCGGCGCCTGCTCACCGACCCCGACGAGCTCGGCGGCGTCTCCCCCGGCCACGCGCTGCGGGCCGACGTGCCCGAGGACACCTCCGTACGCGACGAGCTGGACGCCGAGTTCGACGCGGAGCGCGGCATCACGCCCGCCCTGTGGACCGGCGACCGCGAGCCCAAGGACACCGCGTTGTCGGGGATGCCGTCCACGCCCGAGCTGCTCGCCCAGGTCGACGCGCTGCCCCCGGCCGACGACAAGCCCGGCATCGACGAGGCGCGGGCCGTGCGCCCCGAGGAGTCGTACGGCCTGCGCAGACTGCTCGGCGGCTTCGGGCTGCCGCTGCTGCTCAGCCTGCTCCTGGTGGCCGTCGACGCGGGCATGGGCCTGCTGCTGCCCGTCCTGATCCGGCACGGCATCGACGAGGGCGTCAACCAGCTCGCGCTGGGCGCCGTCTGGGCGGCCTCCGGGCTCGCGCTGGCCGCCGTCGCCGTGCAGTGGACGGCGCAGACCGGCGAGATGCGGATGACGGGACGCACCGGCGAGCGGGTCCTGTACGCGCTGCGGCTGAAGATCTTCGCGCAGCTCCAGCGGCTCGGGCTCGACTACTACGAGCGGGAGCTGACCGGGCGCATCATGACCCGGATGACGACCGACGTGGACGCGCTGTCCACGTTCCTCCAGACGGGCCTGGTCACCGCCTTCGTCTCCGTCGTCACGTTCTTCGGCATCATGGGCGCCCTGCTCGTCATCGACGTACAGCTCGCCCTGGTCGTCTTCGCGACGCTGCCGGTGCTGGTCGTCGGCACGTACTTCTTCCGCAAGGCGAGCGTCAAGGCGTACGAACTGGCGCGCGAGCGCGTGTCGGCCGTCAACGCCGACCTCCAGGAGTCCGTCGCCGGGCTGCGCATCGTGCAGGCCTTCCGGCGTGAGCGCTCCGGCGCCGAGCGGTTCGCCCGCAACAGCGACAGCTACCGCAAGGCCCGCATCCGCGGCCAGTGGCTGATCTCGGTCTACTTCCCCTTCGTGCAGTTCCTGTCGTCCGCCGCCGTCGTCGCCGTGCTGATCGTGGGCGCGGGCCGCGTCCAGGCGGGCACGCTGACCACCGGCGCGCTCGTCGCCTACCTGCTCTACATCGACCTGTTCTTCGCGCCCGTGCAGCAGCTCTCCCAGGTCTTCGACGGCTATCAGCAGGCCACCGTCTCGCTCGGCCGCATCCAGGAACTGCTCCAGGAGCCGACCTCGACCAAGGCCGCCGAGAAGCCGCTGGACGTCCTCTCGCTGCGCGGCGAGATCGCCTTCGAGGACGTGCGGTTCGCCTACAACGGCGAGGAGGAGGCCCTCGGCGACGTGCGGCTGCGAATACCCGCCGGGCAGACCGTCGCCTTCGTCGGCGAGACCGGCGCGGGCAAGTCGACGCTGGTCAAGCTCGTCGCCCGCTTCTACGACCCGACGAGCGGACGCGTGACGGTGGACGGCGCCGATCTGCGCGACCTGGACCTCACCGCGTACCGCCACCGGCTCGGTGTCGTGCCGCAGGAGGCCTACCTCTTCGCGGGCACCGTCCGCGACGCCATCGCCTACGGGCGGCCCGGCGCCACCGACGCCGAGGTCGAGGCCGCCGCCCGCGCGGTCGGCGCGCACGACATGGTCGCCACGCTCGACGGCGGCTACCTCCACGAGGTCACCGAGCGCGGCCGCAACCTCTCCGCCGGTCAGCGCCAGCTCATCGCGCTGGCCCGCGCCGAGCTGGTCGACCCCGACATACTGCTCCTCGACGAGGCGACCGCCGCGCTCGACCTCGCCACCGAGGCGCAGGTCAACCAGGCCACCGACCGCATCGCGGGCCGGCGCACCACGCTGGTCGTCGCCCACCGCCTCACCACCGCCGCCCGCGCCGACCGCGTCGTCGTCATGGACCAGGGGCGCGTCGCGGAGGACGGCACGCACGCCGAGCTGCTCGCGCGCGGCGGGCGGTACGCCGAGCTGTGGCGGACGTTCGTGGGCGAGCCGGTGGAGATCGCCTGAGCCGCGGCGGACACGGGGCAGAAAAACCGGGGGCTGCCGCAACCGCGGGGGCGGTGGGCTGCGTCCGTACACCAGTACGTTGATGCCGCAGGGGCAGGAGGGGAAACCGTGAGCAGTGGTCGCGGCCGTGGCCGCATACGACGGCGGCTGACGCTCGGCGCCGCCGGGCTCGCCGCCGCCCTCCTGCTCGCCCTCGTCGGCCCCGGCGCCGGCGCAGCGCACGCCCTGGCGGGCCCGTGCGTCGGCCACAAGGTGCGCACGCTGCCCTTCAGCACCGGCAAGGTCGAGATCTTCAAGACCCGCGGCTACGTCTGCGCCGTGACCACCGCCAAGCGCGCCGGCGCCCGCAAGATCATGTCGGTCAGCGTCCAGGCGCGCGGCAGCCGCCCCGTGCGCGACAAGGGGCGCTACGTCCGCCGCGCGGGCCCGGTGACGGTCCACGCGGGCCACCGGTGCGTGCGCGTGACGGGGTCGGTCTCGGGGCGCGGGGTCAGTACGGGCTGGATTCTCTGCTGACGTCCGCTGTCGCCCCATAACTCCCCCTGGTGTGGGCCCAGTTGCTCCGTTAGGTTCCGGGCATCGCCGTGTCGACAGGGGAGGGTCATGCGCAAGGTGCTCAGATGGGTGGTCTCGCTCGTGGTGCTGATAGGCACCGTGAGCACGGCCGGAGCGACGGCCGCCGCCGAGGAACCGCCCGCCGCCGGGGAACCGGCCACCGCCGGGACGGCGGACATCAAGGACAGGCTGCTCGCCATACCCGGCATGAGCCTCATCGAGGAGAAGCCCTATCCCGGTTACCGCTTCTTCGTCCTGAACTACACACAGCCGGTCGACCACCGCCGCCCCTCCCAGGGCACGTTCAAGCAGCGCCTGACGGTCCTGCACAAGGACACCAGCCGCCCCACGGTCTACTACACCAGCGGCTACAGCGTCTCCACGAACCCCGGCCGCCGCGAGCCCACGCAGATCGTCGACGGCAACCAGGTCTCCATGGAGTACCGCTTCTTCACGCCCTCGCGCCCCGAGCCCGCCGACTGGTCGAAGCTCGACATCTGGCAGGCGGCCACCGACCAGCACCGCCTCTACCGGGCGCTCAAGCCCGTCTACGGCAAGAAGTGGCTGGCCACCGGCATCTCGAAGGGCGGCATGACCGCCACGTACTACGAGCGCTTCTACCCGCGCGACATGGCCGGCATCGTCTCCTACGTCGCGCCCAACGACGTCGTCGACAAGGAGGACTCCGCCTACGACGCGTTCTTCGCCGGCGTCGGCACCAAGGAGTGCCGTGCGCGGATCCAGGCCGTGCAGCGCGAGGCGATGGTCCGCAGGGAGCCGCTGTCGCGCAAGCTCGCCGCGTACGCCGAGGCGGAGGGCCACACCTTCGGGACCATCGGCACGCTGGACAAGGCGTTCGAGGCCGTCGTCATGGACCTGGTCTGGGGCTTCTGGCAGTACCAGCCCGCCGCCACCGCCTGCGGCACCATCCCTGACGCGGCCACCATGACCGACCAGGCCCTCTTCGACTACGTCGACTCGGTGGGCGGCTGGTCCTCCTACACCGACAAGGGCCTCGCGCCCTACACGCCGTACTACTACCAGGCGGGCACCCAACTCGGCGCGCCCACCATCCGCCAGCCCTGGCTCGGCGACCTGAGCCGCTACGGCTACCAGCCGCCCCGCAACTTCGTGCCGCGCGAGCTCCCCATGCGGTTCGATCCGCGCGCGATGCGGGACATCGACACCTGGGTGCGGCACCACGCCCACCGGATGATGTACGTGTACGGCGAGTACGACCCGTACGGCGCCGAGCGGTTCCGTCCCGCGCGGGGCGCCGAGCACGACAGCCACGTCTTCACCGCCCCCGGCGCCAACCACGGGGCGAACGTCTCCCAGCTCGTCCCGGACGAGAAGGCGAAGGCCACGCGGCGCATCCAGGCGTGGGCCGGGATCGCCTCGCCCTCCGGCAAGCCGCTCGCCCCGTACGACGCGAAGCTCGACCGGCGGGACGTGAAGAAGGAGCAGACACTGCGGCCGTAGCTCCGGCGCGTGGCCCGGCTGCCCGCCGTCGACGCCGCGCTCGCCGCGTACTCCTGGACGGACGTCGAACTGCGCGCCGCCGCCCGGGTGATCGC
>NZ_JAFEXF010000217.1 GCF_016905445.1 Streptomyces sp. G44 | reverse complement strand
CCGTGAAGCCGCCCGGGCCGACGGCCGGGGCGCGGGGCCACGTGGACCCGCGCGGCGGTTCGCTCCGTGACGGCCGCGGCACTGGGCCGGTGCCCCTGGGGCAGCAGCCGCGCGAACGGCTCGTCGCCCGGCGCCTTGTCGTACGCGGCCCGTACGTCGTCCGCTCCGTCAGTGGTGCCGGTGGACACCGCCCACGCGTACGGCCGCACCGGGCCCGTGACCGCAGTGCCGGGCAGGGGGCACCCGCCTCGTCCGCACGCGCCCTCAGTCGTCGGCCGGGGCCGTGCGGCCGGCGAGGAGGACATGACGGTGCTCGTCGTGGAACCGGTCGTCCCCGAACCGCTTGGCCATGGGCACGGTGCCTTCGAGGGCGAAGCCGGCTTTCTGGGCCACTCTGCACGAAGCGATGTTCTCCACACCGTGGGTCAGCACGAGGCGGGTGAGCCCCAGATCGCCCTGGGCCCAGCGGACGACGCGGCGCACGGCGGCCGTGGCCACGCCCTGCCCCCGGGTCCACGGGGCGATGCGGTACCCCACCTTGGCCCGGGAGTCCGCGCGGTCGATGCCGTGCAGGGCGATGTTGCCGGCGTAGCGCCCACTGCCGCGGTGGACGATCGAGAAGGTGGCGTGGGTGCCGTCCGACCAGTCCCTTCCGGCGAGGCAGTCCCTGATGGCCGACGCCTCGTCGGTGATCCGGCAGCGAGGAGTCCACAGCCGGACATCCGGATCGAGGCCGAGTGCGAGAACCTCCCTGTGCTCGGCCACGCTCGGGCGACGGAGCAGGAACGCGCCGACGGTCAGGGTGAGCGGCTCCGGCGGAGCGGCGGACACCCGCTGATCAGGCCGGGCGGCCGCGGATCCGGTCCCCGCGCCCCGTGTGGCACGGGGCGGCCGGGCGAGCAGTTCCGTCCCGCCGCCCACCAGCGTGGTGCGCCGCAGCGGCGGGGCGCCGGCACGCTCCATGACGCCGATGTGGGTCGGTGCGCAGCGGGGTGGCTGGTCGCACTCCTGTGAGTCGTCGTTCACCGGTTCGTCCCTTCGCCGGACGTTCGCTGTGCGGACGAGGTGCTCTTCGCCGTCCTGTGCCGGTCCGTCAGGCCCCGGGCAGGCGGGGCGCCGGGGGCCACGCGGGGACCCCAGCGGCTCACGGCAGGCTGGTGCACGCGGCGAAGACGTCGTCGAGTGCGTGTGTGTGCACGGTGAGCGAAGCGGCTGGGACCGCTGCCGCGTCGAGGACCGCGAGCACGGCCCGCAGGGTCTCGGCGCCCGCCTCGCCGGGGATCTGGAGCGTGAGCGTCGCGCGGTCGCTCCACGCCTCACCGAAGCAGGGGCCCGCCGCGGAGCGGAAGGCGGCGGCGGCCCCGTCGAGCGCGCTCGTGTCGGTGAACCGCAGACGGATGAGAGCGTCGGGTGAGGCGCGGCCGGGCACCGGCCGGGGCTCGGGGCGGCCGGGCTTCGGGGCGGCCCCGGTCAGGGTGGTCAGCAGGACGAGGCGGGCCTCGGGGGAGAGGGAGACGGCGAGACGGCGGGCCAGCTCGCCGGCCGTCTCCCCGTCCGCAGCGGCCGCGGCGGACAGCTCGTGGCCGAGGGCCGACCACGGGCAGGTGCGGTCCGCCGCGCCATCGGCCGGGGGAGGAGTCCGGGGCGTGTCGGTCATGGGCACTGCCCTTGCCCGCGCCCCGGCCTCGTCGTCCGGATGCCGGCGAGCCGGCTCGCGACGTAGCGGGTCGCGGCGAGCCGGGAGGCAGCGAGCCGCGACGGGGCGAGCGGGGACGGGGCGAGCGGGGGCGGGGCGAGCGGGGAGCGGTCGCTGTGCGGCGATGCCGGGCCGTCGGCACGCTGCCGACGTCGCTGTCGCCGTCGCCGGTGCTGTTCCCGCTGCTCCTTCACGGCATGACCTCTGTCTCGTCGGGGTCCGGCACGATCACTGTGCCGTTCGTGTCGTCGTCGCCGAACATCTGGAGGAGGACCGAGTGGGGGGTCCGTCCGTCGATCACCTTGGCGCTGCCCACGCCGTTGCGCACGGCGTGCAGGCAGGCCGTCATCTTGGGCAGCATGCCGTCGCTCAGCTCCGGCAGCAGTTTCTCCAGCTCGCCCGCGGTGAGCCGTGGGATGACCTCGTCACCGTGCGGCCAGCCCGCGTAGAGACCGGCGACGTCGGTCAGCACGACCAGGGCTTCGGCGCGCAGTGCGGTGGCGAGTGCCGCGGCCACGGTGTCGGCGTTCACGTTGTAGACCAGGCCGTCCTCGGCGCTGCGGGCCAGGGGCGAGAGCACCGGGATGTGGCCGGCGGCCAGCAGGTGGTCCAGGGTGCGGGTGTCGACGTCGGTGATGGTGCCGACCCTGCCGACGTCGACGGGCTCTCCGTCGACCCAGGGGGTGCATCTCACCGCGGTGAGGATGTTGGCGTCTTCCCCGGTCAGGCCGATGGCGAGGGGGCTGTGGCGGTTGATCAGCCCGACCAGGTCGCGTTGTACCTGGCCGGCGAGGACCATGCGTACGACGTCCATCGCGGGGGGCGAGGTGACGCGGAGTCCGGCCTTGAACTCGCTCTCCAGGCCGCGCCGGACGAGTTCGGCGTCGATCTGGGGGCCTCCTCCGTGTACGACCACGGGGCGCAGCCCGGCGTGGCGCAGGGAGACGATGTCGCGGGCGAAGGCGGCCGTGAGGCCGTCGTCGGTCATGGCGTGTCCGCCGAGTTTGACGACGACAGTGCGGCCCTGATGGGCGGCGAGCCACGGCAGGGCGTCGCTGATGGCCCGGGCCCTGGCCAGGGCCGGGTGGTCGCTGACGGTCATGAGAACCTCGCAGACCGACGGAGGGGCCCGCCGACCGGGCAATGGGCGCTCACAGGCACGACTCCTTCTCTGGGGAATTCTGGCTACCGGCAGGGTCCCGATGACCGGTGGACAGGCGCTTGAGTACGGCACGGGAACACTTGGCCGTGATGCGAACTCCTGGGAAAGTGGAAGTCCGAGGACCCGCGCCGTTTCCAGGTGCAGGCGGAAATTCCCCGAAGTCCTTTGCGGTCTACCCCACTTGCGTCTGGAAATCCGGCCGGTGGCCCGAGAGCACACGTTTCGCAGTGTGGTTCGGGAAGCACGTCAAAGGCAACGGAAGTCGCCGTGAAGTCCCGCTGAGAACTGCTGAAGAGGCGCTCGGCATCCGAAAGCGTTGTCCTGTCGACGGGACAGAGATACGGTCGAGGCGGATTCTCAGATTCCGGCCGGGTCCGTGGTTCCCTCGGGCCCGGAGATCTCCCGCCGCTCCGCCGCCCCGCCGAGGTCCTCCAGGGCGCTCGCGGCCGCGCTGTCCAGCGTGGTCGTCACCCACTGCTCGAAGTCGACGCCCAACTGCTCCGCCGCCTTGTGCCACCACTGGAGGTGGTCCCCGGCGACGGCCAGGCGGCGGCTCGGCCCGGTGGGGGTGCGCGGCTGCTGCTCGCCCTGGCGGGCGGCGCGCAGGGCGCCGCGCAGCTGCTTGGTGGTCCACTGCTGCCGCTCGGCGCGGTCGAGCCAGGAGTCCTGTTCCTCGACCGGCATGGAGGCCAGCTCGGCATGGTGCTGGAAGCTCAAAGCGGGCCGGCGCCGTGTGAGGTCGAAGCGCCGGGAGACCCACGCGTAGTTGCGCAGGGTCTGGTACGACAGGCCGATGGCGCGTATTCCGCGCTGGTAGCGGTCGGTGTAGTGGTCCTTGCCGTAGACGAGCCAGTCGCCCAGCCACCAGGAGGACGAGTCGAGGACGCCGGCGAGCTGGCGTCCGGATCGCTCCCACTCGTCGTAGGCCATCTCGGTCGGCATCTGCAGGCCCACCTTGGTCGTCAGCACCTGGCCCCGGCCCGGTCCGGCTCCCGCGGTGGGCGAGCGCCGTGCCGGGGGCTGGGGCTGGGAGGTTGCCGGGCCGCTCTGCGACCCCAGGGTTGCACTGGCATGCTGCGCCATCACGCCTCCTTGAGTTGCGTGCACACGACCGGCCAGCAGTCTCGGGGAGGGGCTGGAGCGGTGCCGGAGCGGTGCTCGAATATTTGCATGGTCAACTTTGTGTGCGAGGTGCCGCTCGCCGGACCGTCAGCTCCGTCCGGCGCGCGTCGCGTCCGCCGCGGCGCGCGCCGCGGCCACGTCCCGTGTGATCCGGCGCAGCAGCGGCCCGGGATCTTCCGCGAAGTAGAAGTGGCCGCCGTCGAAGACCCGCAGACCCAGGAAGTGCCCGGTGTGCTCCTCCCAGCCCCGCATCAGCGGTGGCGAGGCGGAGAGGTCCGCGCCGCCGGCGTAGGCCGACAACGCCACGGGCAGCGGACCGGTGCCGGTGGCGGTGGGCCAGTCCTCCGCCATGCCCAGGTCGGCTCGGATGACGGGCGCGAACACGGACCACAGGCCGGGGTCGTCGAGCACCTCGTCGGGTGTGCCTCCCAGCTGCTTCAGACGGGTCCGCAGTTCCGCGTCGGGCAGCTCCGCGAGTTCCTTCGCAGGCCGTTCCGCCGACTGCGGTGCCGGCTGCGCGGAGATGCCGACCCATACCGGCAGGGGCAGGCCCCGGGCGACGATGCGTCGGGTGATCTCGTACGCGAGGGCGGCGCCCATGCTGTGTCCGAAGAGCGCGTAGGGGCCGGTCACCTCGGGCCTGATGCCGCGCAGCAGGTGGTCCGCGAGGCGGCCGATGTCCGTGATCAGCGGCAGGTCGAGCAGGCGGCCGTGGCCCGGGGCGTCGAGCAGCTGTACGTCCCATGTGCCGGGCAGTTGGGCCGGCCAGTCGCGGTACAGCAGATGGGAGCCCCCGGCGTGGTGCAGGACGCATAGGCGCAAAGCAGGTGGTGGGTGGTCCATCGTTCCCCCTCGGATCGGGCCACGCGTGTTCGACCATAGAGGGGGGTGTGAGGGGCGGGGTGTGAGCACGAGGGGAGTTGGGTCGCTGCTGGAGTGTTTCTTGAGCGGTCGGTGTGGGCCGGGGGGGGCCGGGCATGGTGGCACATGTGCGGGGTGGCGTACAGGGGTGGGGGGTGGGTGTCGGCTTGGGCGGGTGAGTGGTGGGCCGGGGGGCTCGTCGGCCCTTGTCGTGCTGGTGGTGGCGTCCTTACGGTGACGTCGCAGTGCCGGGGTCGCCCCTGGTGCCGGATGTCCCGTCGACCGGGTGTCCCGTCGACCGGACAGTGCCGGCCGGTGGCCCGTGTCCGGTGTCTTCGTTTCCGGTCCGGCGATGCCTCATTCCCCGTAGCCCGATGTCGCTTAAGGACGGTGCCAGGTGAGCACGAACCCATTTGATGACGAGGACGGCCGCTTCTACGTCGTGGTCAACGGCGAGGAGCAGCACTCTCTGTGGCCGGTGTTCGCCGAGGTGCCGGCGGGCTGGCGTGTGGTCTTCGGCGAGGCGGCCCGGGCCGAGTGCCTGGAGTACGTCGAGCGGAACTGGACCGACCTGCGTCCCAAGAACCTGCGCGAGGCCATGGCCGCGGACTGAACACCGCACGGACCCGATGGCGGCCCGTCGAGGAGCCGCGTCGGCACGTGCTCGGCGAACGCCCGGGAAGACACATCGAGTGGGGGAGTTGACTGTTGTGACGAGCGCTGTGAGAACCGCGAGCAGGTACAAGACGAGGCCGGCGGCCACCGATGACGACCTGGCGCAGCGCGATGTGGTCCTCTCCTTCCTGGGCGCACAGGCCACGGTGCGGAAGACCGGGATGACCTTCCCGCAGAACATGTCGGAGCAGTCCTGGGAGCGCATCGGCACCAACCTGCGCGAGCTCGTGAACTCCTCGGCGTGGTGGCTGGCCGACTGGCTCCTCTACGGGGAGGCCACCTACGGGTGGCGGCGGTACAAGGAAGCCATAGAGCGCACGGGCCTCGACTACCAGACCCTGCGCAACTACGCGTGGGTGGCCAGACGGTTCGAGCACCAGCGCAGGCGGGACAGCCTCAGCTTCGCCCACCACGCCGAAGTGACCCGCCTGGCGCCGCCGGAGCAGGACTACTGGCTGCGCAAGGCCGAACAGCAGAAGTGGTCGCGCAACGAACTCCGCAGGGCGGTCCGCGCCAGCCTCGCCGCGCAGAGCGACACCGCCGAGCCCGCCCCGGGCGGCGGCGAGAACCGGGAAGTGCCGCGCGCCGGCGCGCCGGCGGTCACCGAGAGGCGCGGGCAGAAGGTCACCACGCTCACCATAGAGCTGTCCGTCGGCCGGCTGGACCACTATGCGAAGGTGGCGGCCGCGCACGGTGTGCCCGTCGACAAATGGGTGACGCAGGTGCTCGAAACGGCCGACCGGCAGACCGCGTAGAGGCGCACCCCCCTGGCGCATCGCCCTGGCGTGCCGCCCAGGCGTGTCCTGGTCGCGGCCGGAGCGAGGCGGCGGGCGGTGGCCGGGCGGGGCGTGTACGCGCTGCCGCGACCGCTGTGGATCGCGCGGCCGGGCGCCGGTCCTGGCCTGCCGTGCGCCCGCCCGCTCCCGGAGCCCACCGCCGCCCCCGGTCGAGGTCTCGTCGTCAGGGCTGTGAGGCCCCCTGCCCCCTTCCCCCATGTGACGCCCCACGGCGTGTCACCCCCGCGGGGACGGACCGAACCACGTGGTGAGCGCGGCCCGGAGCGCGGGAACGTCGGGCGCGTCGTCGGCTGCCGCCGCCCAGGCGACATGGCCGTCGGGGCGGATGAGGAGCGCGGCGGGAGCGGGGATCTCGCCGATGGCGGGCACGGGCCAGAAGTCGTCCTCGCTCCGCGCGCCGACCAGGTCGACGCGATCGGCCCAGCCCTCGGCCGCGGCCGCCGGCTCGGCGCCGCCGCCCAGATCGAGCAGCACGGGGCGGCCCGCGTGCAGCAGGTCGTAGACGCCGATGGTGCCGTCCGGCGTCTTGAGGTCGGCGTCGGGGACCCTGCGGCCCGCCAGCGGGTGGTCGCCGTCGACCGGGTAGCGGATGTCCAGCGCGGTCAGCATGTGACGCAGGTACCGGTTGACGTCGTCGAACACCATGAGCGCGCCGAACACCTCGCGCAGCGCGTCCGTCTGGGCGCCGGGGCGCAGCAGGGCCGACTGCGCCCGGGTGTTGCGCAGAACGCGCTCCGCGACGGGGTGGCGCTCGGTGTGGTAGCTGTCCAGCAGGGCCTCCGGTGCCCGGCCGCGCACCACCGAGGCGAGCTTCCAGCCGAGGTTGACCGCGTCCTGCACGCCCATGTTCAGCCCCTGCCCGCCGGCCGGGAAGTGGATGTGCGCCGCGTCGCCCGCCAGCAGCACGCGGCCCGCGCGGTACCGGTCGGCCTGCCGCGCGGCGTCGTTGAACCGTGAGACCCAGCGCGGCGCCCGCATCCCGAAGTCGGTGCCCGCGATCCTGACCAGCGACTCCCTCAGCTGCTCGAACGTGGGGGCCTCGTCGCGGTCCGCGACGCGGTCGTACTCGGACGCGATCACCCGGTACCAGCCCGGCTCGAAGGCGATCGCCGAGTAGTCGCCGCCCGCGCAGCGCCGCACCCACACGTAGTCCTCGGGCAGATCCGGGAGTTCGACGTCGCCGATCAGCGCGGTCATCGTCGCCGGAGTGCCGGGGAAGCCGATGCCCGCCAGTTTGCGCACCGTGCTGCGCCCGCCGTCGCAGCCCACGAGATAGCGGGCGCGCAGCGTCGCGGATCCCGGCCGCGCGGCCCCCGTGGCGATCTCGACCGTCACACCGGCCTCGTCCTGGTCGATCCCGCTCACCGCGCAGGACCTGCGCACCCGCACGCCGAGCTCGGCGGCCCGCTCCTCCAGCAGCCGCTCGATGGCCGACTGGAGGATCATCAGCGGGTAGGGGTGCCGGGACTCGGACTCGTCGAAGTCGAGGTAGAGGGCGGAGAAGTGGCCCACCGGCTGCAACTGGCCGGCCGCGAGGAAACGGTCCAGGATCCCGCGCTGGTCGAGGACCTCCAGGGTGCGGGAGTGGATTCCGCCGGCCCGGGACTCGCCCGTCCGCTCCGCGAGCCGCTCGACCACCACCACGTCGACGCCCGCGAGCCGCAGCTCGCAGGCGAGCATCAGGCCGGTCGGCCCCGCCCCCGCGATCACCACGTCCGCGTCCATGACCGCGTGTCCCCCGTCGCCGGTGTGTCCCACGTCGTTCCCCATTCCCTGCGTCGCTGACGTCGTCGAACCGCCCTCACGTTCACGGACCGCGAACGGGACGGTCAACGGAGACCGGTGCCGGGGCGGCGCGGGGCGCTGTCGGGCTTGCCTCGTCCCGCCGGCGGGACGGTGCCCGGGGGCGTCAGCATGCAGGCCCGCCGGTCCGCTCTCAACCCCTGCGGCCGGCCCGCGCCGGGGGCCCGCCGACACGGTGTGGACAAAGAGGAATGCGCGCGACACTCCATTCGGCCACGCAAGGAACGTGTCTCGCCGGCGGGACAGCACAAAGGGCCCCGGAGGAAGGAAAGAGGCAATGAATGCTCCGTCGCAGGCTGTCCACCAGCCGCTCGGACAGGACGAGACGTCAGAAGGACACGCCGCACCCCCGGACACCCCTAAGTCGTCGGCGCGGGACATGGCGGAGCTGTGGGCGCGGCACCTCGGTGACGCCGAAGTCGGCGTGGACGACGACTTCTTCGCGCTCGGCGGGAACTCGCTGACCGGCATCAAGATCATCGAGCAGGTGTCGCAGGAGTACGGAGTCCAGCTGTCCGTGCGCGACTTCTACCTGGCGCAGACGCCGGCCCGGGTGGCCGCGCTGGTCGAGCAGGGGAGGGCGGTGGCGTGAGGCTGACGCCTGGTGCCGGGCACGACATCGACCTCGACCGCGTCGACCTGTTCGACCTGGACCTCTACACGTCGGGCGACCCGCACCCGGTCTGGGACGCGATGCGGGAGAAGGCGCCGCTCCATCACCAGGTCCTGCCCGACGGGCGGGAGTTCTGGTCGGTCACGCGCTACGAGGACGTCTGCCGGGTGCTCGGCGACCACCGTGCGTTCACCTCGGAGCGCGGCACCGTCCCCACCCACCTCGGGACGGACGACGTGGCCGCCGGAGTGCTCCTCACGTCCACCGACCCGCCGCGCCACACCGAGGTGCGCAGGCCGCTCGGCACCAGGCTCACCGCGCGGGCGGTGAAGGCCTGGGAGGACAGCATCCGCGCGACGGTCGTGCGCTTCCTCCAGCCGGCGCTCGACGGCGAGACGTTCGACCTGGGCGAGCGGGCCCTTCTGCTCCCGGCACTGGTCACGGGCCCCCTCCTCGGGATCCCGGCGAAGGACTGGGAGGAACTCGTCCAGCTGACCGCGATGGTGACGGCGCCCTCGGACCCGCACTTCATGCAGGGCGGCGAGGCCGCGACCCTGGCCATCGCCCACCACGAGCTGCTCAGCTACGTCAAGGACTGGGTCAGGGAACGGCGGGCGTCCGGAGGCGAGGACGACAGCCTGCTCCAGCACCTCATGAGCGTCCGCCCGGGAGGCGCGGCGCTGAGCGACGAGGAGATCGCCCTCGACGGGTACAGCATCCTCCTGGGCGCCAACGTCACGACCCCGCACACCGTCTCGGGCACCGTGCACGCCCTCATCGAGCGCCCCGAGCAGTTCGCCAAGGCCCAGGCCGACCCGACGCTGATCCCCAACCTCGTCGAAGAGGGTCTCCGCTGGACGTCGGCCGCCTGCAACTTCATGCGGTACGCCGTCGACGACGTCGAGATCGCCGGGGGCACCGTCCCGGCCCGCGGCGCGGTCGTCGCGTGGATCGGCTCGGCCAACAGGGACGCGTCCCGGTTCACCGACCCGCACGACTTCGACATCACGCGGAGCAACGCCAAGCAGCAGGTCGCCTTCGGGTACGGGCCGCACTTCTGCATAGGGGCGCCGCTGACCCGGCTGACCCTGCGCGTCTTCTTCGAGGAACTGCTCCAGCGGTGCGGCTCCATCGACCTCGCCGGTGAACCGCGGCACCTGCGGTCGTACTTCATCGCCGGGATGACCCACCTTCCCATCGTCGCCGAGAAACGACTGACGCCATGACATCCGGCTCCACCACCGTCACATCGCCGTGGTTCGTCCGGCCGCCGTCCGGCCACCCCGCCCGGATCTTCTGCTTCCCCTTCTCCGGGTCCGGGGCCTCGGCGTTCAGCGCCTGGCCCGGCGCCATCGACGACGTCGAGGTCAGCCCGGTGCAGTTCCCCGGCCGCGAGAACCGCCTCGGCCACCCGCACTACGGCACGTACGAGAAGCTCGCCGCTGACCTGGCCGGGCACCTGGAGCCGCTGCTCGACCGGCCGTTCGCCTTCTTCGGGCACTGCGCCGGCGCGCTGCCCGCCTACGAGACCGTGCTCCGGCTCGCCGAACTCGGCCTGCCGGGCCCGGACTGCCTCTTCGTGTCGGGCCAGCCTGCGCCCCACGACGCCTCGCGCGACCGGATGCTCACCATGACCGAGCCCGAACTCCGCGCCGAACTGGAGTCGTTCCTCCGCGGCCGGGGCATCGCACCGCGGCCGGACATGATCGACATGGGCCTGGCCGTGCTGCTCGGCGATCACGCCGCGGCCGGCGCGTACCGGCGGGCGGAGCCGGTCGCGGTGCCCTGCCCCGTCGTCGTACTGCACTGGCGGGACGACCCGGACGTGAGCCTCGACGAGCTGCGGGGGTGGCGCGCCTACGCGGACTCGGTCGAGTTCCGGGTGCTCGACGGCGGCCATTACGACTTCATGGACGCGCCGGACGAACTGCTGAAGTCGCTGACCTCTTGGCGGTGAGAGCAGTGCAGCCCGCAAGAGCCGTACGTCGAGGGAATCGGAAGGGACTCGCATGAGTGGCGCAGCCACCGGTATTGCCGTCATCGGGATGTCGTGCCGCTTCCCCGGCGTGCACGGTCTGAACGACTTCTGGCGTCTGCTGGTCGAGGGGAGATCGACCGTCGGAACGTTCCCCGGGCACCGGGCGGCCGACGCGAACTCCACGTACACGTCCCACCCGGACGGCGACACCCTCGCCGCCGGTTCGTTCTTCGAATCCATCGACGGATTCGACGCCGAGTTCTTCGGCACGGGCGCCGCGGAGGCGGCCGCGATGGACCCCGTGCAGCGCCTAGGGCTCGAACTCGCCTGGGAGGCCGTCGAGGACGCCGGTGTCCCGGCGGCCACGCTCAGGGGCCGCGCGATCGACGTCGTGGTCGGCGCCGCGCCCTCCGGGTACGAACTGCTGCGCAAGCTGTCCGGCAGCGACCAGGACGACCACTACGCCGCGCTGGGCTCCAGCGGCGCGCTGATCGCGAACCGGATCTCGAGCCTCCTCGACGTCCGCGGCATGAGCTTCTGCGCGGACTCGGGCCAGTCGTCCTCGCTCGTGTCCCTGTCCCTGGCGTGCGACCGCATCAGGGCCGGCGCGGTCGACATGGCCGTCGCGGGCGGCGTGCACCTGATCGCCGATCCGGAGGCGGGAGCGGCCCTGGCCGACCTCGGCGCCCTCTCGCCCGACGGCCGCTGCTTCACCTTCGACGAACGGGCCAGCGGTTTCGCCCGGGGCGAGGGCGGCGCCTTCGTCCTCCTGAAGCGGCTCGACCTCGCCGTCGCCGACGGCGATCACATCTACGCGGTCGTACGCGGCTGGGGCGTCGGCAGCGGCGGAGCGTCGAGCCGGATGCCCGAGCCCAGCCCCGACGGGCAGGCGGCGGCCGTTCTCGCCGCCCTGGAACGCGCGGCTGTCCCGTTCGACGGCGTCGACTACGTCGAGGCCCACGGCACCGGCACCCGAGTCGGTGACCCGGCCGAGATCGCCGGGCTGCGCCAGGTCTTCACGGCGACGGGCCGCGGCCGCCCCCTGGCCGTCGGCTCCGTAAAGACGAACGTCGGGCACCTGGAACCGGCCGCCGGAATCGCCGGCTTCGTGAAGGCGGCGCTCTGCGTGGACCGCGGGCACCTGGTCCCGAGTCTCCACTTCCGCTCCCCGAACCCCGCCATCGCCGACTTCCACGAGAACTTCGAGGTGCCGCGCGCCGCGCGCCCCTGGCCGGGCCCGCCCGGCCGGCCCCGCCGGGCGGGGGTATCGGCGTTCGGCCTCGGCGGCACCACCGCGCACGTCATCCTCGAACAGGCCCCCGGCAGGCCCGCCGAACCGCCC
>NZ_JAFEXF010000216.1 GCF_016905445.1 Streptomyces sp. G44 | reverse complement strand
ATCACGGAATCAGTCAGCAGGACGGGTGCGGAGGTCTCCTCCACGATCCACCGCAACCGCTCCAGCGGACTCGCACTGTGCAGCGGCAGGTAGAACGCCCCTGCCTTCAGTACGGCCAGGAGCGCCGTCACCAGGTCGACGGAGCGTTCCATCAGCACCGCCACCGGCGCCTCCGGCCCCACTCCCAGGCCCACCAGCCGGTGTGCCAGCCGGTTCGCCTGCTCGTCCAGCTCCCGGTACGACAACTCCCGCCCCGCACACCGCACCGCCACCGCGTCCGGGGAGCGCAGCACCTGCGCGGCGAAAGCCGCCTGCACCGAACCGGCTCCGAGCCCCTCACCCGACCCGAACGGCCGACCCTCAGCACACACCACAGCGTCCGCAGCACGCATGACCAATCACCCTCTTTCCGGGGTAGAGCTCGTACGAAGTTCAAAGTCCAGGGGGCCGCCGAGGCGGAGAGCGGGCGCGGTGCGACCGCTCAGCCGCTCAACCTCTGGCCGTTCAGGTTCTGGCCGTTCAGGTTCTGGAGCCGCTCGCCCAACTCCTGCGCGAACTCGGTCCAGGTCTCCGCGTACCGCTGCGCCAAATGCGTCACCAGGCCGCCGGAGTGCGGCGGCACCGCCGCGGCCAGGTCGGCCCACATGCTCTGGCCGATGGCGTTGTGCTGTAGCAGCCGCAGCAGGAGGCGCCCCGACTCCCGCTGGCGCAGGGCGGGGTCGCGCCACAGCTTCTCCAGCACCGCCGCGGGGTCCGCCTGCGGCGGCTGAGTCCGCTGCACCGCCGGGCTGTCCGCCCAGGCGGACGGCGAGGCCGGGCGCTCCCCGCCCGGCGTGCCGTCAAGGGCGGCGCGCGGCACGGGCGTTCCACCCGTGCCGCCGGGGTCTTGGCCTGCCGCCAGGCGCTTGCGGACGTCACTCGCCGTCGTGGGGGAGACGCCCGCGATCCGCGCCACCTCACGCAGTGAGGCCTGCGGGTTCTCGGCAAGGACCTCGGCCGCTCGCTGCCGGCCCTGCACACCGTTCACGGGCCGGACCCGGCCGTCCCTGCCGACCCGCATGTTCTCCTCGGGCCCGGTGCCGGAACGCCGGCGAATCCCCGCCACGGTCTTGGCGCCGAGCCCCGAGGCCCGGGCGATGGACCGGTCGGAGAGGTGCGGATGGGTGGCCACGATCCGTTCCGCGGCCGCGCACCGGTCGGCCTGGGAGAGAGGGAGCCCGTGCCTGACGTTCGCCTCGACGCCGCGCAGGAAGGCGTCGTCGGCGCTCCCGTCGAAGAAGCGCGCGGAGATGGTCCGCTGCCCCCGCAGCCGTGCGGCGGCGAGGCGGTGCCTGCCGTCGATGACACGCATGGTGCCGCGGTCCACCAGGATCGGCGGCAGCGGCTCCTCGGCCTCCGCCATCCTGGCGACGTGTTCCTCGTCCTCACCCGTGGAACGGGGAGACTCGCCCGCCGTCAGGGCGTCGAGGGGGACCTCGGCACACTGCGGTCCGCGCGGTTCCGCCCCGGGCCCGGTCGGTCGGTCCGGGCTCTGCATGCGGGGGTCCGCGGTGGGTGCGTCCGTCGCTTTCACTGGGTCAGCCTCCGGAGATCGGCACCGGCGCACCCGGTCACAGTCCACCCCTCCAGCGGCGGGGCCTGTCCCAGCGTGCGTTGCATGAGTCGGTCGACCTGCTCCTCGGCGTGGGTCAGGTCGAGTGCTTTGACGAAGACGACGATGCTCAGGTACGCGTCGCCTCGCGCCACCGTCAGGTGTTCCAGGCAGTCCTGCGGCACGGTGGCCGCCCAGATCATGCTTTCGACCGAAGCGGCGGTGGAGACGAGCCCCCCGGCCGGCGGCGGCGGGGTCATGTGGACGACTACGGGGAGCATGGCGGTGCCTCCTGTTCAGCCGCTCCGGCCGCCTCGGCCCTTGCCGCCGGGACTCGGGCCCAGGCGGGGCGGGACAGGGCGCCGGGTACGGAGCCGACGGTGTCGTGGGTCGATCCGGCTCCGTGGGGCACCTGCCTCCCGATCCCACCGGCGATGACGAACGGAGCCGGAAGACCGAAGGCGACGGCGGCGGCGCGAGGCATGGCGGTGCTCCTGAAGGGAGAGGCGTGGGTCGAGCGCCGGACAGTCGGCCGTTTCGGTGGCCGTTTCTCGGTGGCGATGGAGCAAGCTTCCCCTCCGGGCCCCCCGCTCGTAAGGATCTGAGGCTGGCAGGAAGCACCGGGGCCGCATGGTGCCAACCGCCGCCACCTGCAAGGACCGTCAATCAGCGGCTTCATGGCGTTGGCACGCACCGGCCAGGACCCAAGCGGCCACCCTCCGGCAGCCCCCGGCCCGCGCCCCCCGTGACGCGGGCGCGGCGACGCCGGCGGACCGGTCCCCGCTCGCCGCGCAGCGTGCGGGCCTGTCCATCCGCGGCACCGCCGCAGATGGACGCTCCTTCCGGCCCGGCCTCCCTTGGACGCGTCTGACGCCGGGGTTGGAATTCTCCGTCGGGGCGTGCAAACCTCAGCCCAGAAGGCCACCCGGGTCACTCGAACAGGGTGATCGTGCGCAGAGCGACGAACCTGACGCAGATTTCTCCTGCGGGTCGTCGAGTCCGGATCGCTGAAGATCCGGAGTTCTTTCCGTTTTGCTCTGCCGGTTCTCCATGCCTTCAGTACGTCACGGATGAGCACCCTCCTGTGCAGTCGCACGGAAAAGAAGGAGCGAGGTCATGAGCAACCCTTTCGAGAACCCCGACGCGGAATACCTCGTACTGATCAACGAAGAGAAGCAGTACTCGCTCTGGCCGAAGTTCGCCGAGGTCCCGGCCGGCTGGACCGTCGTTCATGACGACGATCGTGCCTCCTGCATCGAGTACATCAACGCGAACTGGACGGAAATGCGGCCGCACAGCCTCGTCGAGCAGATGCGCACCTCGGCGTGAAACCGCGCCACCTCGGAACCCCAGCTCCTGTCCGCACAGCCGACCGGGATAGTGAGGCAAATGACTAATGCGAACGCGTCCGTCTTCGACGGACTCCTCGTCGACCATGTCGAGTTCTATGTGCACGACACGGCGGTGGCCGCAGCGCAGTTCGAGATCAGCTATGGATTCGAGAGCTACGGAATCTCGGCCCCCGGGCCTGCGGAATCCGCCGCGCCCATCCATTCGGTGGCGCTCGGCAAGAATCAGATCCGGCTGGTGCTCACCTCGGCGCAGGGCGCCGACCACCCCGCGGCGGCCTATGTCGCGCAGCACGGTGACGGGGTGGCCAACATCGCGCTGACGACCCGCGATGCCGGGGAGGCGTTCACCGAGGCCGTGCGCCGGGGTGCCGCGCCGGTGGCGGAACCCGCCGAGCGGGACGGGCTGGTCACGGCTTCGATCCGAGGGTTCGGGGACGTGATCCACACCTTCGTGCAGCGTCCGGCCGACGGCGACGTACGGGCACTTCCCGGCTTCTCGCCGATTCCCCGGACCGGCGCGCGGTTCGACAGCGGGCTCGGCGAGATCGACCACTTCGCCATCTGCCTGGAAGCCGGCCAGCTCACCCCCACCGTGGAGTTCTACGAAAAGGTCCTGGACTTCCAGATGATCTTCGAAGAGCGCATTGTGGTGGGCAGCCAGGCCATGGATTCCAAGGTGGTCCAGAGCCGCTCCGGCGCCGTCACGCTCACCCTGATCGAACCCGACACCTCGCTCCAGCCCGGGCAGATCGACGGCTTCCTGAAGAATCACGGCGGGGCCGGTGTCCAGCACATCGCCTTCACCGCGGACAGCATCGTGAAGTCGGTGCGGCTGCTCAAGTCGCAGGGTGTTTCCTTCCTCAGCACCCCGGACGCCTATTACCGGCTGCTCTCCGTCGACCTGGCCAAGTATTCCGTCCCCGAGATGAAGGAGATGGACATCCTGGTCGACGAGGACCACGACGGCCAGCTGTTCCAGATCTTCACTTCCTCGGTCCACCCGAAGCGCACGTTCTTCATGGAAGTCATCGAGCGCATGGGCGCCCGCACCTTCGGCAGCGGGAACATCAAGGCGCTCTACGAGGCAGTCGAACGGCAGCGGGCCGAAGTGGGGGCGTGAAGGAAATGGCACAGCAGCCCGGGGCACAGGCCGACGCGGGAGAAACGCGACCCGTGTGCGTGGACGACCTGCGACAGTCGGCCGCCGCACGGTTGGCACCGGCAGTATGGGATTTCGTCGCCGGAGGCAGCGGCACGGAATCCACTCTGGACGCCAACCGGACGGCGTTGGACAGCGTGTCACTGGTGCCCCGGGTGCTGGCAGGCATCGAGAAGACCGACACCGGCGCCCGTCTGCTGGGCACGTCGGCCGCACTGCCTCTCGCGGTCGCGCCGATGGCCTACCAGTGTCTGCTGCACCCGGAGGGCGAACGCGCCGCCGCGCAGGGCGCGCTGGCGGCACAGGTGCCCTTCGTGGTCAGCACGATCAGCAGCCGTTCGCTGGAGGAGATCGCCGAGGTCGGGGCGCCCCTGTGGTTCCAGCTGTACTGGCTGCGCGACCGCGGGCGGATGACCGAGCTGATCCGCCGCGCCGAGCAGGCCGGCTGCCAGGCGCTGATGGTGACCGTCGACGTCCCGATCATGGGCCGCCGACTGCGCGACCTGCGCAACGAGTTCACGCTCCCCGACTGGATCCGCTGTGCCAACCTGGAGCCCGACGGCCTCTCCGCGGCACATGCGCACCGGCCCAGCGAGTCGGCCGTGGCCGCGCACACCAGCATCGCCTTCGACTCCACGTTCGGCTGGTCCGACGTGGAATGGATCCGGGCGCAGACCCGGCTCCCCCTGGTGATCAAAGGCGTCCTCGATCCCAGGGACGCGGAGACGGCCGTCCGGCTCGGGGCCGACGCCGTGGTGGTCTCCAACCACGGCGGACGGCAGCTGGACGGAGCCCCGGCCAGTGTCTCGGCGCTGCCGTGGGTGGTCGAAGCGGTGGGCGGGCAGTGCCAGGTGCTCATGGACAGCGGCGTCCGCAGCGGCACCGACATCCTGCGCGCACTGGCGCTCGGCGCCGACGGGGTCCTGATCGGGCGTCCGGTGCTGTGGGGACTGAGCACGGCCGGGGCGCGGGGAGTCGCCCAGGTGCTGTCGATCCTTCGCACGGAACTCGAAGAGGCCCTTCTGCTGTCCGGCTGCGCCGATCTGGAAGCCGCACGGACCTTGCGCACGCTCGTCGCCGGAGCACGTGGCTGACAGCTGACAGCGCGTTGATGGATTTGCGTTCCCCCCGAAAGAAGCACGGAAGGACACAAGCGATGCAGGACAAGAACGACCACGCATTCGACGTCGTCGTCGTCGGTGGCGGGCCGGGTGGTTCCACCGTGTCCACTCTGGTGGCCATGCAGGGATACCGCGTCCTCCTCCTGGAGAAGGAGGAGTTCCCCCGGTATCAGATCGGAGAGTCCCTGCTGCCTTCGACGGTGCATGGCGTCTGCAGACTCCTCGGCGTCTCGGACGCGTTGGAGAAGGCCGCGTTCATGCCCAAGCGCGGCGGCACCTTCCGATGGGGGAGCAGCCCCGAGCCGTGGACGTTCTCCTTCTCCGTCTCCGAGACCTTCTCCGGCCCGACCTCGCTGGCCTACCAGGTCGAGCGGATGAAGTTCGACCAGATCCTCCTCGACAACGCACGGGACAAGGGCGTCGAGGTCCGCGAGAAGAGCTCCGTGGTGGATGTCATCGAGGAGGACGGCCGCATCAGCGGGGTGCTCTACGCCGACGCCGACGGAGTGCGGCACGAGGTGCGCAGCCGCTTCGTCGTGGACGCCTCGGGCAACAAGAGCCGCATCCAGAGCCGGATCGGCGGCAGCCGGCACTACTCGGACTTCTTCAAGAACATCGCGCTCTTCGGGTATTTCGAGGGCGGGAAGCGCCTTCCCGCACCCAACTCCGGCAACATTCTCTGCGCCGCCTTCGACGCCGGCTGGTTCTGGTACATCCCGCTCACCGACGAGCTGACCAGCGTGGGCGCGGTACTGCGGCGCGAATCCCTGGACCGAGTGCAGGGGGACCGGGAGAAGGCCCTGATGGGCCTGATCGACGAATGCCCGCTCATCGCGGAATACCTGACCGGGGCACGCCGGGTGGACAGCGGGCCCTACGGCGAGATCCGGGTCCGCAAGGACTACTCGTACTGCCAGGAGAAGTTCTGGCGCCCCGGCATGGCGCTGGTGGGCGACGCGGCTTGCTTCATCGACCCGGTCTTCTCCTCCGGCGTGCACCTCGCCACCTACAGCGGTCTGCTGGCCGCCCGCTCCATCAACTCCGTGCTGAGCGGGGAGTTCGACGAAGCGAAGTGCTTCGAGGAGTACGAGGCCCGGTACCGGAACGAGTATTCGCTCTTCCATGACTTCCTGGTGGCGTTCTACGACATGCACCGGGACGAGGACTCCTACTTCTGGTCCGCGAAGAAGGTCACGAACAGCTCGGCACCCGGACTCGAGTCCTTCGTCGAACTGGTCGGGGGCGGAGCTTCGCACGAGAGCGGACTGGTCAACGCCGCGTCCTACGCCACGCAACGCGAGTCCACCTTCCGGGAGTTCTCCGAGCTGGCCGACCAGCCGGCCGGCGAGAGCGGCACGGACCGCGATCTGTTCGACTCCACGCTCGTCCAGTCCGTCCTGGACGAGGGGGCCAAGATCCAGCTCCAGGCCGCGCTGGGCGAGGTCGTCGACGACGAAGGCCCGATGCGGGAAGGCGGCCTCGTGCCGTCCGCCGACGGAATGCGCTGGGCGGAGTTCCGCTACTGACCTTTCCCGGCCGGGGCACGTCCAGAGCCTGATGGGGGTAACGGTGATACGAACGATGACCGTGGTCGGCACGGGCCTGATCGGCACGTCGATCGGCCTGGCGGTGAGCCGGCACGGGGTGAAGGTGCACCTGCTCGACAAGGAGGAGGTGACCGCCCGCACCGCTGCCGCGCTGGGCGCGGGAGTGGTGGGCGCCTCGGACGGGCCGGTCGACCTGGCGGTGGCCGCCGTACCGCCGAGCGCGGTCGGCGGTGTGCTCGCGGAGCTCCAGGCGCGGGGGACGGCCCGGGCCTACACCGATGTCGCCAGCGTGAAGGCACAACTGGCGGGGGACGTACGGCAGTCCGTGGCGACTCCCGCCGGCTATGTGGGCGGACACCCCGTCACCGCCGGTGAGCGGAACGGTCCGCTGGCTGCCCGGGCGGATCTGTTCGAGGACCGGCCCTGGGTCCTGACTCCCTCGGAGACGACCTCCCAGGACGCGGTGAACCGGGTGCTCGAAATGATCGCCATGTGCGGGGCGGTCCCCGTGATCATGGACGGTCGCGCGCACGACGACGCGGTGGCGCTGACGTCGCACGCCCCGCATGTGGTGGCCAGCCTCATGGCCGCGCGCATCCAGCACGGCTCGCCGGATTCGTTCCGGCTCGCGGGTCAGGGACTGCACGACGTCATGCGGATGGCCGTCAGGGACACCGGTCTCTGGAGCGACATCCTGCGGGCCAACGCACCGGCGGTCGCGGGCGTCCTCCGCGGCCTCAGGGACGACCTGACGACCCTGCTGACCACGCTCGACGCCCTGTCCGGCGTAGCGCGGTCCGGCGTACCGCAGGACGACGCGAGCCGGAGCCTGGCGCCGGTGGCCGACGTGCTGGACAGGGGGGCCGCCGGCCTGGCGGCGCTCCGGGGCTGGCGGGCCGCGGACCGGCAGGCGTACGTGGAAGTCGTGGTCGAGGAGGGCCCCGGGCAGCTGGTCCGCCTGCTCGACGCGCTCAAGGCCCTGCACGCGGAGGCGGAGGACGTGGCGCCGCGCTACTCCACGGAGGAGGGACGGCTGTCCCTCACCTTCGCCGTGCCGGCGGTGCACGCCGGCCGGATCGTGCTGGAGCTGGCCCGGGCCGGCTGGCAAGCCGAGTCCGTCGCCGCGGTCGCCGGGCCGCCCTGCCCGGCCCGCGTCTGACCGGCCTCGTACGGCCCCCACCCTCTGAGTTCCTCTCGTCGGCCACACGGCCCGACGTTCACAGCATCGAGACTGCGGATGGAGACAGGTGAATGTACGCACACATAGACGCCCCTGCCGAGCCTCTTCGCGTGGCCATCATCGGCACGGGAAACATCGGCTGCGACCTGCTGCTCAAGGTCCTGGCCTCACCCCACCTCCGGTGTGAACTGTTCGCCGGCCGACGCGCCAGCTCGCCGGGCATCGAACTCGCCGCCTCGCACGGGATCCCGACGACCGCCGGTGGCATCGACGCCCTCGCCGAGGCCGCCGACCGGATCGACCTGGTCTTCGACGCGACGTCGGCCAAGGACGCGATCCACAACTGGAAGATCCTCGAAGGCCTGGGCATCCCGGTCGTCGACCTCACGCCGTCGCACCTCGGCAGGTTCTGTGTTCCGGCGCTCAACCTGGAGGAGTGCCTCACCGAGCAGAACGTGAGCATGGTGACCTGCGGCGGACAAGCCGCCGTGCCCATCGCGCACTGCTTCAGCGACGCCTCCGACGGCCCCCTGGGCTATCTGGAGATCGCCACGGCCAGCTCGTCGGCGAGTGTCGGTCCCGCGACGCGGGCGAACATCGACGAATACGCCTTCACCACTCAGGACGCCACCCACGAATTCTGCCGGGTGGAAAGCGCCAAGACGATTCTCATCATCAATCCCGCGGAGCCGGGGATCGTCATGCGGAACACCATCGCGGTGCCGGCCTCCGAAAACATCGACATGGAAGCGCTGCGCGTCTCGGTCGAGCACATGGAGAAGCGGATCAATTCGTACGTACCCGGTTACCGCGTCGTCGTTCCGCCGGTGGTCGTCGGCGATCGCGTCATGGTGACCATCGAAGTGGAAGGACGCGGCGACTGGTTGCCGCGTTACGCCGGGAATTTGGACGTCATCACCTGTGCGGCAGTGGCTGTCGCCGAAGGACGAGCGGAGGCACGTCGATGAGTGCGCATGCCGATCGGCAACTCAAGATCTGCGACACCACCCTGCGGGACGGAAATCACGCCGTATCGCATCAGCTGAGCCGTACGGACATCGTCTCCTACGCGAAGGCCGCCGAACTGGCGGGGGCCGACCTCCTGGAGGTCGGACACGGCAACGGCCTCGGCGCCTCATCCATCCAAATCGGCCGCGCCGCGCTGACCGACGCCCAGATGCTCACCGCCGCGCGCGCCCAGCTGAAGCAGACGCGGCTCGGCGTCCTGTCCATCCCGGGGATCGCGACCGTCGAGCGCGATCTGAAGCCCGCGCTCGACCACGGGGTCGACGAGGTGAGGGTCGGCGCCCACTGCACGGAGGCGGACGTGACCCGCCAGCAGATCACCATGCTGCGGGAGATGGGGGTCACCGTCAAAGGCATGCTGCTCATGAGCCACATGGCGCCGACCAGGAAACTCCTCGAACAGGCGCGGCTCATGCAGCGGTACGGGGCGCACGCGGTCATCCTGATGGACTCGGCGGGCGCCTACACCCCCTCCGCCGTCGACGAGAAGGTCGGCGCGCTGGTCGAGGAACTCGACATCGAGGTCGGATTCCACGGCCACAACAACCTCGGCCTGTCGGTGATGAACAGCATGGCCGCCGTCAAGGCCGGCGCGACCGTCGTGGACGTCACGGCGCGCGGCTTCGGCGCCGGGGCCGGCAACGCGCCGCTCGAACTGATCGCCGCGAACCTGCACCTGGAACAGATCGAGACCAAACTCCAGCTCTTCGCGGCACTCGATGCGGGCGATCTCGCGGAATCCACCTTCGTCAAGCGGGTGCCGACCAACGACAGCGTCACCATCACGAGCGGAATCGCCGGTGTCTTCTCCGGATTCTCCGTTCCCACCCGCCGCGCCGCGGAGCGTTTCCAGGTGGACCCGCGCCACATCCTGATGGAGCTGGGACGCAGGGGCGTCGTCGCCGGTCAGGAAGACACCATCATCGAAGTGGCAATGGAACTCGCCGAAAAGAATTCCCTGCTCGACGTCGCGTGACGACCCATCCGAAACAAAGAGGAGCAAAAATGGACCTGCATTCCGCACAAGAGGTCGGAGCGGATATCGCGGCGGTGGCCGCACTGCTCCAGATAGGCGCCGAGATCGGCGTGGACCAGGTCCTGGATTCGGGCCGCGCGTTCGATGCCCAGGAGCTGGCCGAGGTGACGGGTCTGCCGCGGGAAGGTCTCGCCGCATTCGTGCACGCCCTGTCGGCCGCCGGGCTGGTCGTCACCGAGGGCGGAGAGGGCCGGTACCGCGCCTCTGACGACTACCCGGACTGGAGGCACCAGGCCGGCTACCTGTCCTGGTCGCTGACCGCCAACAGCCCCCTCGTGCAGAACGCGCGCGCCTTCCTCGCCGACGGCGAGTCCGCCGCCGACGCCCACCGCCGTGACGGGCGCCGGGTGGCGGTCAGCTCCCGCTGGATCGGGGACCGGGCCTTCTACCCCGCCGTCGTCGAGCGGGTCGTGGCCGCCGACGCGAAGCACGTCGTCGATCTCGGCGCGGGCGCGGCCGGTCTGCTCATCGACCTCCTCGCCCAGGACGACCGTCGTACCGGCGTCGCGCTCGACCTGAGCGCGGGCGCCTGCGCCGCCGCCCGGGAGGCCGCGGGACGAGCCGGTGTGGACGACCGGCTGCGGGTCGTCGAGCGGTCGGTCGAGTCCCTGATCGCCGACCCCGGCCCGCTCGAAGGGGCGGACGTCATCCAGGCGTGTTTCGTCATGCACGACGTCCTGCAGGACGAGGCCGCCTTCGACGACGTGCTGCGCACCTGCCGGAAGGCTCTCGCGCCCGGCGGTCTCCTGGCCGTGGTCGACGCGGTCTCGTACGGACAGGAGGCGCGCGAGCGCAAGTTCAGCGCCCTCTTCACCTACCTGCACGCGAACTTCATGGGCGTACGGCTGCCCACCGAGGACCAGTGGGTCGAGAAGTTCCGCGACGCCGGCTTCTCCGACGTCGAGTGCGTGTCGGGGCTCATGCCGGGCGGCCGGCTGTTCCTGGCGACCAAGTAATCGCCGACCACCCAACTCCCGAGGTCCGAATGGAGGCGCGCCGAGTCGGGAAGCGCCGCGGAGATCACCTGCGCGGCGCCGGCTCGGTCACGAGATATGCATCATGCTCCGCACGCCGTTCACGAACACCTGGCCGACGAACTGTGGAACGCGAAAAGGGAACGCAAGGCGATACCGCCCATCTCCGGCCGGTACCCGGAGTTCACCGCGCAGGACGCCTACGCCGTCCAGCACTGCCTTCGCACCCTTGACGACAAGAACGGCGCGGTGCATGCCGGATACAAGATCGGCGCCACCAGCGTCGCCATCCAGGAGATGTTCGGCGTCGACCAGCCGGACTTCGGTTTCCTGACCGAGGACATGCTCCTCCCCGACGGCGCCTGCCTCGACACCTCATGGTTCATCGCGCCCAAGGTGGAGGGGGAGATCGCGTTCCGTATCGGCGCCGACCTCTCCGGTCCCCGTACGACGGCCGCCGATGTGCTGGCTGTCACCACCGAGGTCTACCCGGCGCTGGAGGTACTCGACAGCCGGATCGCGAACTGGGACATCGCGTGGGTGGACACCGTCGCGGACAACGCCTCGTCGGCCATGGTCGTCGTCGGCGCGGCCGTTCCCTTCGACGGGCGCGACCTCGCCGCCGAGACGATGGTGTTCGCGTCGGGTGACTCCGTCCAGACGGCGCGGGGCTCGGCCGTGCTGGGTCATCCGGCGGAGTCCGTGGCCTGCCTGGTGCGCATGCTGGCCTCCTTCGGCGCGGGGATCGGGGCCGGCGACCTGATCCTGGCCGGATCGCTGGCCGCAGCGGTCGATCTGGAGGCGGGCGCCGCCGTCAGGGCGTCCTTCGGGTCCTTGGGATCCGTATCCCTTTCCGCTTCGAGCAACTGCGTTCTCCAGTAGCTCACTTCATGCGGACACAAGCACGAGATCGAAAGAAGGTGATGGGTAATGCGTGCTGCAAACGCTGTGGTGTGCGCTGAGGGCTGGTCGTTCGGGTCGGGTGCGGGGCCGCTGACCGGTGGTTCGGTGCAGGCGGCTTTCGCCGCGCAGGTGCTGCGCTCCCCGGACGCGGTGGCGGTGCGGTGTGCGGGACGGGAGTTGTCGTACCGGGAGCTGGACGAGCAGG
>NZ_JAFEXF010000215.1 GCF_016905445.1 Streptomyces sp. G44 | reverse complement strand
GGGGGGGGGGACGGGGGGTGGGGGGGGGGGTGGCGGGCGGCCGGGGGCGGCTGTGGGGGGGGGTGTGGGGGCTCTCCCCCGGGCGCCGCGCGGGGCCCATCCCGCGGGGGGGGGGGGGGCGGGGGGGGGGCCCCGCCCGCCCCGGCGTCCCCCCCGGGGGTCCGGCGGGCCCGGGGGGCCGCCCGGGGCGGTTTCTCCCCCGCCGAAGCCGCCGCGCTCGTCACGCAGTCGGCGCCCCCGGGCCCCGCCGCGCCCGCCGCCCCCGGTACGCCCGGGACGCCCGCCACCCCCTCCACCCCGGGCCCGCCCGTCCACACGTACGGCCCCCATGTCGTCCAGCTCGCCCCGCAGCCCCCCGCCGCCGCCAAGCCGCGCGGCCGGGCCGGGGTGTGGGTGGCCACGCTCGCCGGGGCGTTCCTCATCGGCGGTGGCGCGACGGCCGGCATCCTGGTCTGGCAGGACAACGACGACGACAAGGCGGGTGACGCGGGCAAGGACGACAAGCCCTCCGTCAGCCGGTCCGAAGCGCCGAGCGCGGAGCCGGGCCACGAGCCGGGTCCGTCCGCCCCGCCGACCACGCCGAGCCAGGAGCCGAGCGACAGCGCCGACTCCGGAGCCGCCGACGAGGCCGAGGTCCCCCAGGGTTCCGAGCGGGTGACGGACCCCGAGAACTTCTCCTTCGCGGTCCCCGAGGGGTGGACCCGGCAGTCCGTGGACCCGGAGCGGCCCGGACAGATCACCTATGCCGGGTCGACCGGGCGGGAGGAGTTCCTCGTCGGCGTCGTGAAGGACGCGCCCTACACCTCGTACGAGAACTTCACGGACATCGAGAAGCACACCAAGTCCGCCCCGGACAAGTCGGACTACCGGCGGGTCCGGCTGGAGAGGAACACCTTCCAGGGGCAGGACGGCGCGATCTGGGAGTACACGTACACCGACGAGGCGGACCGCACGATCCACGCCGTCAACCAGAGCTACGTCGCCGGGAACGGCACCGAGTACGCCATCCAGCTCTCCTGGCGCGAGGACTTCTGGCCCGCGGGCGAGGGCGCGAAGACGCACCGGACCGCGCTGAGGACGTGGCGGCTGACGGACTGAGACGCGGCAGCGGGGGACCCGTCACCGGCGGGTCCCCGCGCCCTCCGGAACGAGCCTCCTCCCGATCCCGTCCCCTACAGCGCGAGCCGGAAGCAGTAGGCCACGCGCGGCTCCTCGCCACCCGCGCCCGGCGCCATGAACGTCTCGCCCAGCTCCATGCCGAGCCGCCGCGTCACCGCGACGGAGCGTTCGTTGCCGGCGTCGACCATCGCCACCACGCTCGGCACTCCCGCCGCCCGCAGCCGCTCCAGCGTGGCGCGGGCGGCGGCGGTCGCGTACCCCTTGCCCCAGGCCGCGCGGCCCAGCCGCCAGCCGACCTCTATCTCCCCGGTCGGACCCCACGGGCGGGTCCAGGGCTGGGCGCCCGTGAAACCGACCGGCTCCCCGGTGTCGTCCAGCAAGGTCCAGAGGCAGAACCCCAGTTCGGCGTCGTGTCTGCGCTGCCGCGCGGTCAGCTCCTCGTACATGGAAAGCTCCGCGGGCACGCCGCCGTGGAACTCCATCACCTCGCGGTCGCGGAAGAGCCGGTGCCAGGCGAAGGCGTCCTCATGGGTGGGGACGCGCAGCCGCACCTCCGGCAGGTGCGGGGCGGGCAGGGTCTCGGTCTGCTCGGTCACGTGTGGCCCTTCGGCTGGCTGGTCGGTACCGCCTCATAGACTGCCCATATCCCGTGCCGGTCGGCACATAGATTTCGAGCCTGGGGAGAACCCGCCGTGACCGAGCCCCTCTCCGAACACACAGCGGACGTCATCGTCGTCGGAGCCGGGCCCGCGGGTTCGACGACGGCGTACTACCTGGCGAAGGCCGGGCTCGACGTCCTCCTCCTGGAGAAGACCGCGTTCCCGCGCGAGAAGGTCTGCGGCGACGGGCTCACCCCGCGCGCCACCAAGCAGCTCGTCTCCATGGGCATCGACATCTCCGAAGAGGCGGGCTGGCTGCGCAACAAGGGCCTGCGCATCATCGGCGGCGGTGTGCGGCTCCAGCTGGACTGGCCCGAGCTGGCCTCGTACCCCGACTACGGCCTCGTACGGAAGCGCGACGACTTCGACGAGCAGCTCGCCCGGCAGGCGCAGAAGGCGGGCGCCCGGCTGTACGAGCGGTGCAACGTGGGGGAGCCGGTCATCGACGACCGCACCGGCCGCATCACCGGCGTGCACGCCAGGCTCGGCGAGGAGAAGACCCCGGTCACCTTCCACGCCCCGCTGGTCGTCGCGGCCGACGGCAACTCCTCGCGCATCTCGCTGGCCATGGGGCTGCACCGCCGAGAGGACCGCCCGATGGGCGTCGCCGTGCGGACGTACTTCACCTCGCCCCGCCACGACGACGACTACCTGGAGTCCTGGCTGGAGCTGTGGGACCGCCGCGGACCCGGCGAGGACCGGCTCCTGCCCGGTTACGGCTGGATCTTCGGCATGGGCGACGGCACGTCCAACGTCGGCCTCGGCATCCTCGACTCCTCCAAGGCCTTCCGCGAACTGGACTGGCGCGAGGTCCTCAAGGCGTGGTGCGCCTCGATGCCGGCGGACTGGGGCTACACCCCCGAGAACATGACGATGCCGATCCGCGGCGCCGCCCTGCCGATGGCCTTCAACCGCCAGCCGCACTACACCAAGGGCCTGCTCCTGGTCGGGGACGCGGGCGGCCTGGTCAACCCGTTCAACGGCGAGGGCATCGCGTACGCCATGGAGTCCGGCCAGATCGCGGCCGACGTCATCGTGCAGGCACACGCGCGTGCCACCCCGGCCCAGCGCGAACTGGCGCTCCAGAACTACCCGCGGACGCTCAAGGAGACCTACGGCGGCTACTACACGCTGGGCCGCGCCTTCGTGAAGCTCATCGGCAACCCGAAGGTCATGAAGATCGCCACCCAGCGCGGCCTGACGCACCCGGTCCTGATGAAGTTCACGCTGAAGATGCTGGCGAACCTCACGGACCCGACGGGCGGCGACGCCATGGACCGCGTCATCAACGGCCTGAGCAAGGTGGCACCGAAGGCGTGAGCGGAAAGGGCGTCTCACCCCGGATCAGACCCAGTCGGACCCAGTCGGTTCCAGTCGGTCCCTCATCGCCCGATTTGCCCACCCGTCGGACGCAAGGCAGGCTGACGTCATGATCTTCATCGCCGTCAAGTTCACCGTCCGCCCCGAGCACGCCGACACCTGGCTGGAGCGGACCGCCGAATTCACCCGGGCCACGCGCGCCGAGCCCGGCAACCTCTTCTACGAGTGGTCGCGCAGCGTCGACGACCCCCACCAGTTCGTGCTCCTGGAGGCCTTCGCCTCGCCCGAGGCGGGCGCCGCGCACGTGAACTCCGACCACTTCAGGGCCGGCATGGAGACGATGTCCGAGGCGATCGCGGAGGTCCCGCAGATCATCAACACGGAGATCGAGGGCGACGACTGGTCGCGGATGGCGGAGCTGTCGCCGAAGAACGCCTAGCCGTTCGCCGCCGAAACGGCTGTACGGCCGTCTGAGGGCACGCCAAGGGCCGGAACCCCACCCGGGGGTTCCGGCCCTTGGTACGTCGCTCTAAGGGGCCGTCAGAGGACGCGCACGGCACCCGAGGCCGGGTAGCCCGACAGGTCCTGGATGACAACGCCCTTGCTGGGGTTGGCGGCGTCCAGGTACTGGCCGTTGCCGATGTACACACCCACGTGGTACGCGGAACCGGCGCCACCCCAGTAAAGGATGTCGCCCACCTGGATGTTGGAGAGCGCGACCGGCGTGCCGGCGACCGACTGGTCCTGCGAGACGCGCGGAAGGTCCACGCCCGCCTGCTTGAACGCGGCCTGCACGAGGCTGGAGCAGTCCCAGGCGTTCGGACCCGAGGCACCCATGACGTACGCGTCGCCGAGCTGCGCCTTGAGGAAGCTGATGACCGTGCCGACGCTCCCGCTGGCCGGGGCGGCCGAGTCGGAGGCGGTGGCGGCGGAGGCACCGGAGCCGGACGTCGACTGGGTGGAGAGCGTGGTGCGCTCGGTGGCGCGGGAGGCCCGCTCCTCCTCGGCCTTCTTCTTCGCGGCGGCGTCGGCCTTGCGCTTGGCCTCGGCCTTCTTCTCGGCCTGCGCCTGGTCTTCCCTGGCCTGCTTGGCGGCCTTGGCGGCGGCGGCGTCCTGCTCGGCGCGCGACTCGTAGGTGTCGGCGGCCTGCTGGGTGGCGTCCGCCGACTGCGCGATCTGGGCGGACAGATCGGCGGTCAGGGTGGGCATTTCGATGGTCTCGGACACCGGCTCGGCCGCGTTCGCCGTACCGGCCGCCGCGGCCACTGCCAGGGTGCTGAGGACGCCACCGGCAACTCCGGCCCGCAGGGCGATCTTGGAGGCGCTGCGACGGGGCTTCCGGTGGCTGGGTATGTGAGCGGTGTGGGACATGAGAACAACCGCTATCAGGGACACACGGTTCCCTTCAAGAAACGTGTGGTGCGCCACAGTTGCCGTTTCGCGCCCTGAATCCCGGGCGTGTCGCTTCTTATTGACGCCGTAACGGGCAATGCGGACAACGCCGATCACGCCTGTGATCATGGGTTTTCTGAGATACGCCCGAATTGCCCGCGGACTACCACCGGTTGAGGCAGATGGCCAAGCCCGGTTGATTGGGGGGCGGGGGCGGTGTGGTACAGGTCACACGAGCTCCTCGCGGGAAGCTCTCGGGGGTCTCCCCGAGATCTCGCCGAGACCTCCCTGAGATCTCCCGTACTTTTCGGCTGCCCGTCAGGTGGCTGCCGAACCCTCCCCGTCTCCGGTCCGGCGGGGGCGCGCGCTCGTGAATCGGTGCACACGTCCACATCTGTCCACACCTCTGCCGCCAAAGTGTGAACGCGGTGCCTTTATCAAGTCATCCCGTCCAGCGCCAATTTGCGCGTGGCGGTCACTCCTTGATAGAGCGTCACCCCCTTCGACCAGCGATGACGCGCCGAGATGTCACCTCTAGTGATCACTCAGGCGCTTCGCGTACGAAGATCACCGCTCATCCGACTTCATGATCCTTCGTCAGGTGGTGGAGATCACAAAGCCGTTGTCGCACCCCGTGTCGCAGATCACAGACCGCCGGGCATAAGATGCGGGGCAGTTGGGCTTGTGACCTGCTTCACATGTAAGCGATCTTCAGCGGGAGCCGGGGCTCGTCCGACGTAACCGCCAACAGTCAGTGCCGACTGAGAGGAGCGAGGAGCGTGAACGCCTATGCGCCCATCCTCGTGCTGGGAGCCCTCGGGGCAGGCTTTGCGATCTTCTCCGTGGTCATGGCCACGCTTATCGGTCCAAAGCGGTACAACCGCGCGAAGCTAGAGGCCTATGAGTGCGGTATCGAGCCGACGCCGACGCCGGCCGGTGGTGGGCGATTCCCCATCAAGTACTACCTGACGGCGATGCTCTTCATCGTCTTCGACATCGAGATCGTCTTCCTCTACCCCTGGGCCGTCACCTTCGACGCGCTGGGGATTTTCGGGCTCGTGGAGATGCTGCTCTTCGTGCTCACCGTCTTCGTCGCGTACGCGTACGTATGGCGGCGCGGCGGCCTGGAATGGGACTAAAGGTCTGAGGGGCCAAAGAGCATGGGACTCGAAGAGAAACTGCCGAGCGGTTTTCTGCTGACCACCGTCGAACAAGCCGCGGGCTGGGTGCGCAAGTCATCCGTCTTCCCCGCCACGTTCGGCCTCGCGTGCTGCGCCATCGAGATGATGACGACGGGTGCGGGGCGGTACGACCTGGCGCGCTTCGGCATGGAGGTCTTCCGCGGCTCACCGCGCCAGGCGGATCTGATGATCGTGGCCGGCCGGGTGAGCCAGAAGATGGCGCCGGTGCTGCGACAGGTCTACGACCAGATGCCCAACCCCAAGTGGGTGATCTCCATGGGAGTGTGCGCCTCGTCGGGTGGGATGTTCAACAATTACGCGATTGTGCAGGGTGTGGACCATGTCGTCCCCGTCGACATCTATTTGCCCGGTTGTCCGCCGCGGCCCGAGATGCTGATGGACGCGATTCTCAAGCTCCACCAGAAGATCCAGGGCGGCAAGCTCGGCGTGAACGCGGAAGACGCGGCCCGAGAGGCGGAGGAGGCGGCCCTCAAGGCGCTCCCCACCATCGAGATGAAGGGGCTGCTGCGGTGAGCGACGCGCACGACAAGCGCCCGAACGACACGGGCCAGAACGACAAGGGCCAGAACGACAAGGGCCCGGACGGCAAGGGCGCCGACGAGAACCTGAACGGCAACGGGCTGCCCGCCCCGCGCGACGCGGCCGGTGACGTCATCCGCGTACGCAAGGGCATGTTCGGCGCCGAGAACGGCGGCGACACCACCGGCTACGGCGGCCTCGTGCGGACCATCGCGCTGCCCGGCGCCTCCGCGCGCCCTTACGGCGGCTGGTTCGACGAGGTCGCGGACGAACTGGAAGGGGCCCTGGAGGAACAGGGACTCCTCCCGGAGAACGCGATCGAGAAGACGGTCGTCGACCGCGGCGAGCTGACCTTCCACATCGCGCGCGAGCACCTCGTCCGCGTCGCCCAGACGCTGCGCGACGACCCGGCCCTGCGCTTCGAGCTGTGCACGGGCGTCTCCGGTGTGCACTTCCTGGAGGACAAGGGCCGCGAGCTGCACGCCGTTTACCACCTGCGCTCGATCACCCACAACCGGCTGATCCGGCTCGAGGTCAGCGCCCCCGACGCCGATCCGCACGTCCCCTCGCTGGTCTCCGTCTACCCGACGAACGACTGGCACGAGCGCGAGACGTACGACTTCTTCGGGCTGATCTTCGACGGCCACCCGGCCCTGACGCGGATCATGATGCCGGACGACTGGCAGGGCTTCCCGCAGCGCAAGGACTACCCCCTCGGCGGCATCCCCGTCGAGTACAAGGGCGCCCAGATCCCGGCTCCGGACCAGCGGAGGTCGTACAGCTGATGTCTGCTTCTCATGCTTCCGCTCGGGAGACGACCGAGGGGACCGTATACACGGTCACCGGCGGCGACTGGGACGAAGTCGTCCAGTCCGCCGCCAAGGCCGACGACGAGCGCATCATCGTCAACATGGGGCCCCAGCACCCCTCCACGCACGGCGTGCTCCGCCTGATCCTGGAGATCGAGGGCGAGACCGTCTCCGAGGCCCGCTGCGGCATCGGCTACCTGCACACGGGCATCGAGAAGAACCTCGAATACCGCACGTGGACGCAGGGCACGACGTTCGTCACGCGGATGGACTACCTGACGCCGTTCTTCAACGAGACGGCGTACTGCCTCGGGGTCGAGAGGCTCCTCGGCATCGAGGACCAGATCCCGGACCGCGCCTCGGTCATCCGCGTGCTCCTCATGGAGCTCAACCGCCTCTCCTCGCACCTGGTGTGCATCGCCACCGGCGGCATGGAGCTGGGCGCGACCACGATCATGATCTACGGCTTCCGGGACCGCGAACTGATCCTGGACATCTACGAGTTGATCACCGGCCTGCGGATGAACCACGCGTACATCCGGCCCGGCGGACTCGCCCAGGACCTGCCGCCGGGCGCGGTGGACCAGATCCGCGAGTTCGTGAAGAAGATGAAGAAGAACCTGCCCGAGTACGACAAGCTCGCCACCGGGAACCCCATCTTCAAGGCCCGCATGCAGGACGTCGGCTATCTCGACCTCGCCGGCTGCATGGCGCTCGGCGCCACGGGCCCGGTCCTGCGCTCGGCGGGCCTCCCGCACGACCTGCGCAAGGCCCAGCCCTACTGCGGCTACGAGAACTACGACTTCGAGGTCCCGACCGCGGACACCTGCGACTCCTACGGCCGCTTCCTGATCCGCCTCGAAGAGATGCGCCAGTCGCTGCGCATCATCGAGCAGTGCCTGGACCGGCTGCGGCCGGGAGCGGTGATGGTCGCCGACAAGAAGATCGCCTGGCCCGCGCAGCTGGCGCTCGGCCCGGACGGGCTCGGCAACTCCCTCGACCACATCAAGAAGATCATGGGCACCTCCATGGAGGCCCTCATCCACCACTTCAAGCTGGTGACCGAGGGCTTCCGGGTCCCGGCCGGACAGGCCTACACGGCCGTCGAGTCGCCCAAGGGCGAACTGGGCGTGCACGTCGTCTCCGACGGCGGCACCCGCCCCTACCGGGTCCATTTCCGCGACCCGTCCTTCACCAATCTCCAGGCCATGGCGGCGATGTGCGAGGGCGGCCAGGTCGCCGACGTCATCGTCGCCGTCGCGTCCATCGACCCCGTGATGGGAGGCGTCGACCGGTGACCGCCACTCCTTCAGAGAAGGCCGCGGGCGTCAGCCTGGGCATGCCCCAACTCCCCGCCCCCGACTACCCGGCCGACGTACGGGCCCGGCTAGAGGCGGACGCCAAGGAGATCATCGCCCGCTACCCCGGATCGCGGTCCGCGCTCCTGCCGCTGCTGCACCTGGTGCAGTCCGAGGAAGGCCACGTCACCCGCACCGGCATGCAGTTCTGCGCCGATGTGCTGGGCCTGACCACGGCCGAGGTCACCGCCGTCGCGACCTTCTACACCATGTACCGGCGCAAGCCCTCCGGCGACTACCAGGTCGGGGTGTGCACCAACACGCTCTGCGCGGTCATGGGCGGTGACGCGATCTTCGACGAGCTCAAGCAGCACCTCGGCGTCGGCAACGACGAGACGACCGAGGACGGCAAGATCACGCTCGAACACATCGAGTGCAACGCGGCCTGCGACTTCGCCCCCGTGGTGATGGTCAACTGGGAGTTCTTCGACAACCAGACCCCCGAGTCCGCCAAGCAGCTCGTCGACGACCTGCGCGCGGGCGTGCCGGTCGAGCCCACCCGCGGCGCGCCCCTGTGCACGTACAAGGAGACCGCCCGCATTCTCGCCGGCTTCCCCGACGAGCGGCCCGGCGCCGTGGAGGCGGGCGGCGGCGCGGGCCCCGCCTCCCTCATCGGACTGCGCCTGGCCAAGGGCGAGGCGCCGCAGCGGCGCGTGGTCCACCCGCGCGCGGGAGGGCCGCAGGACGAAGGCCCCCACGCGGGCACACAGGACGCCGCCGAGCACCTCAGCTCGCACGACGCACCGCAGCAGACCTCGGCATCCGACCCGGCCCACCCGGCCGGACCGACCGCCGAGGAGGGGGAGTGATGACCTTGGCAGCCGAGATCGACCACGAGACGAGCCCGGAGAAGCTGCTCGCACCGGTTCTCTCCGCCTTCTGGGACGAGGAGAAGCCCTGGACGCTGGAGACCTACCGGCGCCACGACGGGTACGAGGGCCTGCGCAAGGCGCTCGCCATGGCGCCGGACGACCTCATCGCGTACGTGAAGGACTCGGGCCTGCGGGGCCGGGGCGGCGCCGGTTTCCCCACCGGGATGAAGTGGCAGTTCATCCCGCAGGGAGACGGCAAACCGCACTATCTGGTTGTCAACGCCGACGAGTCGGAGCCGGGGACCTGCAAGGACATCCCGCTCCTCTTCGCGAACCCGCATTCCCTCATCGAGGGGATCGTGATCGCGTGCTACGCGATCAGGTCGTCGCATGCCTTCATCTATCTGCGGGGCGAGGTCGTCCCCGTGCTGCGCAGGCTGCACGAAGCCGTCCGCGAGGCCTATGCGGCGGGCTACCTCGGCAAGGACATCCTGGGCAGCGGACTCGATCTGGAACTCACCGTGCACGCGGGCGCGGGCGCGTACATCTGCGGTGAGGAGACCGCGCTGCTCGACTCGCTCGAAGGCCGCCGGGGCCAACCGCGACTGCGTCCCCCCTTCCCGGCCGTCGCGGGCCTTTACGCATGCCCCACTGTGGTGAACAACGTCGAGTCCATCGCGTCGGTTCCCGCGATCCTCCACCGCGGAAAAGACTGGTTCAAGTCGATGGGCAGCGAGAAGTCCCCGGGCTTCACGCTCTACTCGCTCAGCGGCCACGTCACCAACCCCGGCCAGTACGAGGCCCCGCTCGGCATCACGCTGCGCCAGCTGCTCGACATGAGCGGCGGCATGCGGGCCGGGCACCGGCTCAAGTTCTGGACACCCGGCGGCTCCTCGACGCCGATGTTCACCGACGAGCACCTCGACGTGCCCCTCGACTACGAGGGCGTGGGCGCCGCCGGTTCGATGCTCGGCACGAAGGCGCTCCAGTGCTTCGACGAGACGACGTGCGTCGTGCGCGCCGTGACGCGCTGGACCGAGTTCTACGCCCACGAGTCCTGCGGAAAGTGCACGCCCTGCCGCGAAGGAACGTACTGGCTGGTGCAGTTGCTCCGCGACATCGAGGCCGGCAAGGGCGTCATGGCCGACCTCGACAAGCTGAACGACATCGCCGACAACATCAACGGCAAGTCCTTCTGCGCCCTGGGCGACGGCGCGGCCTCACCGATCTTCTCCTCGCTGAAGTACTTCCGGGAGGAGTACGAACAGCACATCACCGGCGGGGGCTGCCCCTTCGACCCGGCCAAGTCGACTCTCTGGGCCGACCGGCCCGCTGGAAACGCGCAGGTGAACGCATGACAGTGACCACGAACAGCGCTCCCTCCGGGGGCGGGGAAGCGGCCGTCCCGCCGGAGGACCTCGTCTCGCTGACGATCGACGGCATCGAGATCAGCGTCCCCAAGGGCACGCTGGTGATCCGCGCCGCGGAACTCCTCGGCATCGAGATCCCCCGGTTCTGCGACCATCCGCTGCTCGACCCGGCGGGCGCCTGCCGCCAGTGCATCGTGGAGGTGGAGGGCCAGCGCAAGCCGATGGCGTCCTGCACCATCACCTGCACCGACGGCATGGTCGTGAAGTCGCAGCTGACCTCGCCGGTCGCCGAGAAGGCGCAGCGCGGTGTGATGGAGCTGCTGCTCATCAACCACCCGCTGGACTGCCCGGTCTGCGACAAGGGCGGCGAGTGCCCTCTCCAGAACCAGGCGATGCAGGTCGGTGACCCGGACTCCCGCTTCGACGGCAAGAAGCGGACGTTCGAGAAGCCGGTGCCGATCTCCACGCAGGTGCTGCTCGACCGCGAGCGGTGCGTGCTGTGCGCGCGCTGCACCCGCTTCAGCAACCAGATCGCCGGCGACCCGATGATCGAACTCATCGAGCGCGGCGCCCTCCAGCAGGTCGGCACCGGCGAGGGCGACCCCTTCGAGTCGTACTTCTCCGGGAACACCATCCAGATCTGCCCGGTCGGCGCGCTGACCTCGGCGGCGTACCGATTCCGCTCCCGCCCCTTCGACCTGGTGTCGTCGCCGTCGGTGTGCGAGCACTGCTCGGGCGGCTGCGCGAGCCGCACCGACCACCGCCGCGGCAAGGTCATGCGCCGCCTCGCGCAGGAGGACCCCGAGGTCAACGAAGAGTGGATGTGCGACAAGGGTCGCTTCGCCTTCCGTTACGCGCAGCGGCCCGACCGGCTCACCAACCCCCTGGTGCGCAACGCCGCGGGGCAACTGGAGCCCGCCAGCTGGCCCGAGGCCCTGGCGGTCGCGGCCCGCGGTCTGGCCGCCGCGCGCGGCCGGGCGGGCGTGCTGACCGGCGGCCGGCTCACCGTGGAGGACGCCTACGCGTACAGCAAGTACGCGCGCGTGGCGCTCGACACGAACGACATCGACTTCCGCGCGCGTGTGCACAGCAGCGAGGAAGCCGACTTCCTTGCCGCCCGGGTGGCCGGGCGGGGCCGGGACCTCGACGGGAGCGGCGTCACGTACACCGCCCTGGAGAAGGCGCCCGCCGTCCTGCTCGCGGGCTTCGAGTCCGAGGAGGAGGCGCCCGGCGTCTTCCTGCGGCTGCGCAAGGCCTGGCGCAAGCACGGCCAGCGCACCTTCTCCCTCGCGACGCACATGACCCGGGGCCTGGAGAAGGCGGGCGGCACGCTGCTGCCCGCGGCTCCGGGCACCGAGACGGAGTGGCTGGACGCGCTCGCCGCCGGGGTGGGCCTCGCGGACGACGGAGTCAGGGCCGCGGAGGCGCTGCGTACGCCCGGCGCGGTCATCGTCGTGGGGGAGCGGCTCGCGGCCGTGCCCGGCGGGCTCACCGCCGCCGTCCGCGCCGCCACCGCGACCGGCGCCCGGCTGGTGTGGAT
>NZ_JAFEXF010000214.1 GCF_016905445.1 Streptomyces sp. G44 | reverse complement strand
CGCCGACCGCGCCCGGCTCCTGCCGCACGCCGCCGCCCACCTCCTGGCCGTCCTCGACGACCCGGGGCGGATCCGCCCGGACGACCGGCGCGACTTCTTCCGCGAGGCGGCCCGCGTCCACCGCGCGTACGCGCCGCCGGGCGCCGAGCCCCGCGACCCCGGCGAGAAGGCCCTCGCCGCCGCCTCCTACGCCGCCTACGAGGGGCTGCGCAAGGCCGAGTCGCGGCGCCGGCGCGTGACCCGGCACCTCAAGCGGCAGAAGAAGAAGCTGCGCGCCCGCGCCATGCGCGCCGCCTACCGCGCCGACCTGTACCGCTCCCTCGACCCGCACCTCGCGGTCTACGGCGCCTACTGGAACCGCGCGGTCTCCTGCAACCCCGCCGCGATCCACGCCAAGGCCCGCGAACTGGCCCCGCACATCCGGGGCGTGTGGGTGGTCTCCGGACGCCACAGGGACAAGGTGCCCGCCGGGATCGAGTACGTCGTCGAAGGCTCCCGGCGCTACTGGGAGGCGATGGCCAGAGCGACGTACCTCGTCAACAACTCCAGCTTCCCCGGCGGCTTCACCAAGCGGCCCGGCCAGGTCTACCTCCAGACCCACCACGGCACCCCGCTGAAGAAGATGGGCCTGGACCAGCGCCGCTACCCGGCGGGCACGCACGGCATCAGCTTCCAGAAGGTCCTGGACCACACCGACCAGTGGGACTTCAGCCTCTCCGCCAACCCGCACTCCACGGAGATCTGGGAGCGCGTCTATCCCTCCCCCGCGTACGAGGCCCTGGAGGCGGGCTACCCGCGCAACGACGTGTACTTCACGACGGGCGAGGCGGAGATCGCCCGCATCCGCGCGCGGCTCGGCGTCGAGGACGGACAGACCGTGCTGCTGTACGCGCCCACCCACCGCGACTACCAGAAGGGCTTCCTGCCCCGCCTGGACCTGCGCCGCTTCGCCGAACGGCTCGGCCCGCAGTACGTCGTGCTGGTGCGCGCCCACTACTTCTACGGCGCCGACGCCGGCCTCGACGCGCACCCGCGGATCGTCGACGTCACCGGGCACCCGCGCGTGGAGGACCTGTGCCTGGCCGCCGACGCCCTCGTCACGGACTACTCGTCCCTCATGTTCGACTACGCCTGCCTGGACCGGCCGATCGTGACGTACGCCCCCGACTGGCAGGCCTACCGCCTCGCCCGCGGCACCTACTTCGACCTGCTCTCCGGGCGCCCTGGCGAGACCCCGGGAGCGGTGGCCACCACCGAGGACGAACTGGCCGGCCTGTTCCGGGACGGCGGCTGGAACTCCCCGGAGGCGGCGCGGCTGCGGTCGGCGTTCCGGGCCCGCTTCTGCCCCTACGACGACGGGAGGGCCGCCGAACGGGTCGTCCGGCGGCTGTTCACGCCCGAGTCTCAGCGTTCGTAGGGCGAGCGCACCGGGAAGTACGCCGTCAGGAACGACTTGATGGCCAGCGCCATCTCCTCGTCGGCCATGCCGCTGTCGGGCGACTCCCCGATGCAGAACGCCGCCCGGTCGCGGTTCTGGAGCAGCCGCCCGAGCCGCGCGTGGTCGGCGCGGTCGCCGATGTCCACGAAGTCGTACGAGATGGTGCCCGGCACCGCGCGGCCGGTGAGGTACGCGTAGTGCTGGTGCAGCGACGAGACCAGGGAGTGGTCGCCCACGGAGCGGAAGCGGCTGCGGGCCGTGGCCGCCAGCTCCTCGGGGAAGCGCTCGGTGATCTCCTCCAGGATGCTGCGGCGCAGCGCGTACGGCACGTGGAAGAAGCTGTGCGTCGTCGTCCTGCCGAACGCGTCGCGCAGCAGCTCGCGGTTGTTCTTCGCCGCCGCCAGATAGCCCTCGTCGTCCGGCGAGAGGGGCAGGGCGGGCACGGACTGGGAGGACCAGAAGAAGCGGGGCAGGCCGTTGCTGAGGAAGAACAGGTCCGGGTCGGCGGGGCGGCCGAGGAACATGTCGTCGTTGAAGTAGAGAAAGTGCTCCGACAGGCCCGCGATGCGGTGCAGCTGGCTCTCGATGGAGTGCGAGTTGAAGGTGGGCAGGCACGCGTCGGGGTCGGCGAACAGGTCGCGGTGGTCGACGACCGTCAGGCCGGGATGCTCCCGGTCGAGCCAGTCCGGCACCTGTCCCGCCGTGACGAGGTACACGTGCCGGACCCACGGCGCGTACATCGCCAGTGAGCGCAGGCTGAAGCGCAGCTCGTCGCGGTTGCGGAAGCGCACGGCCCCGTCGTCCGCCGACTCCCGCCGGTCGCCGCCGCGCGTCGCGTCGCGGCGGGCGCGCCACTCGGGGTCGGAGTCGTCGACCCAGGTGTAGACGGCGTCGATGGGGAAGTCGACGTCCCGGACCAGGAGCTCGGTGAACACCCGCAGGGTCGGATAGTCGCGGTCCGCCACCCGCAGGGCCGCCGTCGGGGTGAGCGAGGGCAGCACCGCGCCGGCCAGCGTCGTCCCGAAGGGCGCGCGGAAGCCGCCGTCGGCCCCGGCGCCGGGGGTGCCGCCGGGCGCCGGGGGCCAGAACGCGACGGTGCAGGCGAGTCCGGCGCCGTGCCGCAGCGACAGGGTGGTCGTGGTCACCGGCTTGAAGACCTTGACGCCGGACAGGGCGCCGATGCCGTCGAGGCGTTCGGCGAGGACCACGCCGGGCGCCGCGTCGCGCGGGTTGACCAGTTCGGCGTAGACCGGCTGCCCGCGCAACGCCGTGGCCAGGGCCTTCAGCGCGCGGTCCTGGTCGTCGGCGGTGACCGCCAGGGTGTGGGCGGTGCCGACGGGGGTGCGGACCAGGACGTAGGGCACGTCCTGCGCCTCCAGGGCGGACGCGGTGAGCCGCAGGTTCCACTCCGCCATGCGCGGGGCGAGCACGTCGTCGCGCCGCTCGGCGAGGCGGCCCACCGAGCGGATGACGCGGCCCGTCGGATCGGCGGCGATGATCTCGTCCTCACGGGCGCGCTCGTCGGCGGCGGCCGCGGCGTCGAAGGTGTACGGCGCGGTCGGCCGGAACCCGCAGCCCCCGGAGGCGACCCCGAGCGCCACGCGGTCCGCGCGCCCCCGCAGCCGCTCCGGCCGGTCCCGGCCCGCCACGAGCCGCGTGTACAGCTCCTCCCAGCGCGCGGTGACGTCGGCCGAGGAGAAGCGGGCGTAGACGCCTTCGCGGGCGGCGCGGGCGTACCCGCGCCGGGTCGCGTCGTCGCCCATCAACTCGTCCATGGCGCTAGCCAGTTCACCGATCTCGCCCGGTGGCACGAGCAGCCCGTCGACGCGGTGCCGCACGATCTCGGCGGGCCCGGTCAGCACGTCGTACGCGATGACGGGCACCCCGGCGGCGAGCGCTTCCAGGAGCACCAGCGGGAACGCCTCGTTGTGCCCGGCGGTCATCAGGCTCAGTCCCGCCTTGGCCCACTCGGCGGCCATGTCCTGGCAGGGGCCGAGGAGTTCGACCCGGTCGTGCAGGCCGAACCCGTCGACCAGGCGGCGCAGGTGCTGCTCGCGGTGGCCGCTGCCGAAGATCCGCAGCCGCCACCCCGGGTGCGCCTCGGCGACCTGCGCGAAGGCCCGCACGGCATGGTCGACGCGCTTCTCGCCGGTCAGCCGCGCCGCCATCACGATGACCTGGCTCTCGCCGTCCGCGCGCGGGCGGAAGCCGTCCGGCACGGCGTTCGGGATGACGGCCAGCTCGGGCGCGGTGGGGCCGAGGGACTCCGCGATCCACTCCCGGGTCCGCTCGGTCAGCGTGACCAGGGCGTCCAGGCGCGGCGCGTGCAGGAGCAGCGGCTCGCCGGAGGGGCCGCGCCGCTGGGTGGGGCGGTGCTCCTGGTGGACGGTGACGACCCGCGCGGGCGCGAGCGTGACGGCGGCGGCGAGCAGCGCGGGCGTGGTGGTGACCAGCACGTCGGTGTCGATCGCGGAGAGCGCGGCGGTCAGCTCGATGTCGGAGAGCCGGTCGAAGGCGTCCTCCCAGGCGGGCCTGATCAGCTCGCTGGGCAGCGCGGCGAGCGTGCGGCACGCGGAGGCGTCCAACTCGGTCCGCCTGACCGGCCGTTCGGGGGTGTTCGTACGGTCCACGAGGTACCGCACCGGCAGCGCGCGCGCCTCCGCGAAGAACGGTTCGGCGCGGGTCCGGAAGACGGAGACGACCTCGACCTCGATCCCGGGCCGCTCGGCGAGGTGCGCGGCCTGGGTGTAGGTGGCCAGTTCGGTCCCTCCCATCTCGTCGCCCCACCCGAGCAGGTACGTGATCTTCATGAGGTCTCCTCGGCGGCCTGGAGCGTGTGGTCGGTGATGTCCCAGCACGTCACGGCGAAGGCGCCCGTCCTGGTGAAGTGGGCGTGCGCGCGGACCAGCGACCCTTCCGGCAGGGCGAAGACGCGGAAGGGCGTGGGGTAGGCGGCCGAGGGGTCCCGCACGTCCGTCAGCCACCGGCCGAGCGGCAGCCCCGCCACCCGGAAGTCCCACACCCACTGCCCCGCCCCGGCCCGGGTCATCGCGCCGAGCGGCACCCGGAGCGTGAACGCGCCCCCCGTCCCGCCCACGTCGGCGGGTACGGCGACCTTGTCCCTGCGCCGCACGGCCTCCGCGCACACCGGCGCGAGCGCCGCCCCGACCAGCCGGCCGTGCACGGTGATCCCGTCCCCGCGCGGTTCGAAGCGCACCAGCTCCGCGCGCGGCCGGGGCCGCGTGGCCTGGAGCACGGCCCGTCCGGTGCGGGACCGGACGATCCGCACGAGCGTCCCGGTCAGGGGGTCGGGGGCGTACGGCGCGGTGGGCGTCGTGGCCGGCGCGCCGTCCCCGGCCGGCGCGACCCCCCGGCGCCGTACGCGGCCGTCGGCGCCCCGCGTCTCGACGGTGAGCCGCCACACGCCGTCCCGCATGTCCCGCAGGGTGGCCGTGGCGGTCAGGAGCGGGGCGGCGGCCGTGTGCGGCTCGAAGGCGAGGGGCACGGTGATCCTGCGTCGGCCGCGCGTGATGAGCAGCCGGGCGCGGTCCGGGGGCTCCGTGCCCCCGGCGGCGAGGGCGAGGTTCAGGGTGCGGCTGTCACGCAGGGAGAGGTGCACGGGCGTCAGCGGCGGCTCGGCGCGCGACACGCGCCCGGCGGCGGCCCGCTCCACCCGGAACCGCGTGCTGCGCACGGTGGCGCGCAGCCGCCGGACGAACTCCGGCCGGGACCCGGAACGACGGGATGGCGTGAAACCAGTGCGGACCATTGACCCACTTTGCCCCGTTTGCCCCCGTGTGGCGCGCACCTCGGACCGTTTCTCCCCCGATCGCGCCCCGGAATCGGCCCGCACGGAGCAGCGGGGCGCGTCCGGAAGACCTGAGCCGCGACGGCCCGCAGCCGCGAGCGGCCCCGCCCCACGACACACCGGAGGCGCCCCCCCCGGGGCCACGCGCGGCTACTTCACCGCCCCCGCCATCACCCCCGTCACGAACTGCCGCTGGAACGCGAAGAACACCGCCAGCGGGATCACCATCGAGATGAACGCGCCCGGCGCCAGGATCTGCACGTTGTCGCCGAAGAACCGCACCTGCTGCTGGAGCGCCACCGTGATCGGCGGATTCTGCGAGTCGGCGAAGATCAGCGCGATCAGCATGTCGTTCCAGACCCACAGGAACTGGAAGATGCCGAGCGAGGCGATCGCCGGCGCCCCCAGCGGCATCACGACCCGCAGGAAGAGCCGCAGCTCACCCGCCCCGTCGAGCCGCGCAGCCTCCAGCAGTTCGCGGGGGATCTCCGCGAAGAAGTTCCGCAGCAGGAAGATCGCGAACGGCAGGCCGAACGCCACGTGGAAGAGGACCACGCCCACCGTCGTCTCGAAGATGCCGATCTTGCCGAAGAGATCGGCGATCGGCACCAGCGCCACCTGCACCGGCACGACGAGCAGCCCGACGACGGCGATGAACCACCAGTCGCGGCCCGGGAAGTCCATCCACGCGAACGCGTACCCCGCGAGCGCGCCGAGGAGCACGACGAGCAGCGTCGCCGGGACGGTGATCATGACGCTGGACAGCAGCGAGTCGGTGATCGTCTCGTCCTTGAGGAGGTTCGCGTAGTTGTCCAGCGTCAGCTGCGAGGGCGCGCCGAACACCTTCCACCAGCCGCTCTCGCTCATGTCGGCGGAGGACCGCAGCGAGCCGATCAGCAGCCCGATGGTCGGCATCAGCCAGAACAGGCCCACCAGCACCAGGAACACGCGCAGCGCGGTCCCGCCCAGGGCGGAGGCGACGCGCCCGCCCAGGGACTGCCTGGCCTTGACGGTCTCCACGCGGTTCGTCGTCATCGCCGTGCCTCCCGCCGCATGCGCCGGACGTTGAACAGCATCACCGGGATCACCAGCAGGAACAGGAGCATCGCGATGGCACTCGCCACGCCCGCGTCCCGGTCGCCGAACGCCGAGTTGTAGAGCTGGAGCGCGAGGACGTTCGCGTCGTCCTTCGACGAGCCGGGCGGGATCACGAAGACCAGGTCGAAGATCTTCAGTACGTTGATCATGAGCGTGACCAGCACCACCGCGAGGACCGGCGCGAGCAGCGGCACCGTCACCCGCCGGAAGACCTGCCACTCGTTGGCGCCGTCCACGCGGGCCGCCTCCAGGAGTTCACGGGGCACGCTCGCGAGGCCCGCCGCGATCAGGACCATCGCGAAGCCGGCCCACATCCACAGGTACGAGCCGATGACCGCGGGCGTGATCAGGGACGGGCCGAGCCAGTCGACGCCGTTGTACGGCTCGCGGAAGTTCGAGGCGGGGAAGCGCAGGTGGGCGCCGTCCGCCTCCTTCGGCAGCGCGAAGGTGCCGTCCGCCGCCGCCTCGGTGGACGCGACCACCTCGCCGCCCTTGACGGCCTCGATCCTGATGCCCGCGTAGCCGGACTCCGAGGTGTCGGGGGCGTTCGGCCTGCCCCGGCCCTTGCCGCGCGTGAAGTCCTGCCAGGTCATGCCGGTGACCTTGGCCGGATCGGCCTGCGCGGCCTTGGCGGGCTTCGCGTCGTCCGGCATCTGGTTCGGTGGCACGCCCGTCAGCGGCAGCGCCACCGGCTCGCCCGCCCGCACCGGCTCCCTGGTGATGAACGCGCCGCCGCCGGCCGCCTTCAGGGGGGAGTCCATGGCGGGATGCGCCCGCGGGAACGCCGACGACTCGGCGAACGTGTCGTGCACGCTCACCGCGACGGCGTTGGCCACCCCGCGGTCGGGGTCCGACTCGTACACGAGCCGGAAGATGATGCCCGCGGCCAGCATCGAGATCGCCATCGGCATGAAGATGACGAGCTTGAACGCCGTGCCCCAGCGCACCCGTTCGGTCAGCACCGCGAAGATCAGGCCGAGCGCGGTCGCCACCGTGGGCGCCACGACCAGCCAGATCGCGTTGTTCTTGATGGCGGTCAGGATGCCGTCGTCCGTGAACAGCGTCTTGTAGTTGCCGAACGCCGTGAAGTCGCCCGACGCGTCGAAGAAGCTGCGGAACAGCGAGTACCCGATGGGGTAGAGGACGAGCGCGCCGAGCAGCACCAGGGCGGGCAGCAGGAAGAGCACCGCCACCAGCCTGCGGGTGCCGGTCACGCTCTTGCGCGGAGTCGTGGCCGGGGGCACCGCCTTCGGGGTGCCCCCGGCGTTCGCGGTCGCCACCGCGTCAGTCCTTGTAGGCCTTGGCGGCGGCCGTCTCCAGCGTCTTCTGTGTCCCCTCGACGTCCTGCGGGTTCTTCAGGAAGTCCTGGAGCGCCTTCCACTCGCCCTTGCCCGGCGTGCCGCCGAACGACTGCGGGGCCTGGTCGGACATGTCGAAGCGGATGTCGTCGCCCGCCGCGATGAGCGCCTCGGCGATGTCGCGCTGCACGTCGTTCGGGTACGCCGACAGGTCCAGGTTCTTGTTCGGCGAGATGAAGCCGCCCGCCTCCGCCCAGATCCTCGCGGCGTCCGGCGAGGCCAGATAGGTCAGCAGCGCCTGCGCGCCCTTGCTGTCCTTCAGCGCGACGGCCGCGTCACCGCCGACCACCGCCGGGGACTTCGCGCCCACGGCCGGGAACGGGAACACCTTGGCGTCCTTGCCGACCTCGGCCTTGGTCTCGGAGATCGGCAGCGAGACCATGTCGCCCTCGAAGACCATGCCCGCCTCCGGCTGGTCGCCGCCCTTGAAGGTCTGCTTCACCGACGCCGGGAACTCCGTCTGGAGCGCCCCGTCGGCGCCGCCCGCGACGAAACCCTTCTTCCCGAACACCTCACCGAGCGTGGTAAGTGCCTCCTTGACCGACGGGTCCGTCCACTTGATCTCGTGCCGGGCGAGCCGGTCGTACTTCTCGGGGCCCGCCTGCGACAGATAGATGTTCTCGAACCAGTCGGTGAGGGTCCACGCCTCGGCGCCCGCCACCGATACCGGCGGCACCCCGGAGTCGTAGACCGTCTGGGCCGTCTTCATGAAGTCGTCCCAGGACTTGGGCTCGCTCACGCCCGCGTTCTCGAAGACCCGCGTGTTGTACCAGATCAGCGACTTGTTGGCAGCCTTGAAGTACACGCCGTACTGCTTGCCGTCGACCGCGCCGAGATCCTGCCACCCCTTGGCGTAGTTCTTCTCCAGCTGCTTCTGCGCCTCGGGACCGACCGGCTTGGCCCACTTGTTCGCCACCGCCTGCTCGATCGCCCCGACCTGCGGCAGCATGGCGACGTCCGGCGGCTGCCCGCCCGCCACCTTCGACTCCAGGAAGCTGATGATGGGGTCCTGTGCGGGGACGAAGGAGACCTTGGCGCCCGTCCGCTCCTCGAACTCGTCGAGAACCTTCAGGAAGACCTTGCGCTCCGAGCCGCCCCACACGGCCGACACGGAGACGGTCTCGCCGTCCAGCTTGGGCAGTTGCACCGTGGAGCCGGTGTCCTTGCCCCCGCCCTCGTCCTTCTTCTCCCCTTCGTCGCCGTCGCCGCCGCACGCGGTGACGGTGAACGCGAGCGCGCCCGCGACGACGGCTGAGGCGATCTTGGCGGTGGTACGCCGGTGTAGCGGTGTCCTGCGTGTACGAAGAGTGCTGCGCATCACTGCCCCGTTCTCTTCCTGGCATGTCCCGTGCGCTCTGGTCTACGCCCGTGCGGGGAGGGGCGGCAAGATGGCCTGCGGTGTCAACTCGTGGATCGTGATGGCGTTGTGACGTGCCGTCATCGCGCCTTGCCACGCCTTGTCACACCACTGGCGGGAATAGGCGCCAACCGGCGGCGAGTTGCGCCGCCACGGGAGCACGCCGCCCGCCCGGCCCGGCCGCCGGGGTCACGCGGACCCACGGCGACGGTCAGGCGGGTGCCCCCAACTGCTGTGCGCGGCCCAGCAGATGGCGGCGCTCGGGCGCGCCGGCCGTCCGGCTCGCTGCCGCCCGCCACGCCTCGGCCGCGGCCTCCCGCTCGCCCAGCAGCTCCAGCAGATGGGCGCGGGTGGCGAGCAGCCGGTGGTGCCGGGCCAGCTGCTTGTGGCGCTCCAGCTCCGTCAGCAGCGCGAGCCCGGCGGCCGGACCGTGCACCATGGCCACGGCGACGGCGCGGTTGAGGCCGACCATGGGGTTCGGCCCGAACCGCTGGAGGAGGTCGTACAGGGCGAGGATCTGCGGCCAGTCGGTGGCCTCGGCGTCCTCGGCCTCGTCGTGCACGGCGGCGATGGCGGCCTGCACCTGATACGGACCGGCCTGTCCGCGCGGCAGCGTGCGGCTGACGAGCTCGACGCCCTCGGCGATGAGCCGGCGGTCCCACCGGCCGCGGTCCTGCTCCGCGAGCGGCACCAGCTCGCCGTGTGCGCCCGTACGGGCGGGGCGGCGGGCGTCCGTGAGGAGCATCAGGGCGAGCAGACCGGCCGTCTCGGCGTCGTCCGGCGTCAGACGCAGCAGCAGCCGGGTGAGCCGGATCGCCTCGTCGGACAGGGCGGGCGCGGTCAGTTCGGTGCCGCCGGTGGCGGTGTAGCCCTCGTTGAAGACCAGGTACAGCACGTGCCGCACCTCGCCGAGCCGCGCGTCCCTGTCCCCGTCCCCGGGCGGGACGAAGGAGCCACCCGCCGCCCGGATCGTCTGCTTGGCGCGGCTGATCCGCTGGGCCATGGTCGCCTCCGGGACCAGGAAGGCGGCGGCGATCTGCGCCGTCGTCAGCCCGCCGACGGCACGGAGCGTCAGCGCGATCCGGCCGTCGGGGGAGAGCGCCGGGTGGCAGCACAGGAAGAGCAGGGCCAGGGAGTCGTCGCGGTCCGCCTCGGACCGCTCGTCGGCCGCGTGGCCGAGCAGCGCCGACTGCGGAGTGGCCAGGGCGAGCGCTTCCTCCCGGTGGCGGCGCGCGGCCTCGCTGCGGACCTGGTCCACGAGCTTGCGGGAGGCCACGGTGACGAGCCAGCCCCGCGGGTTGCCGGGCACCCCGTCCGCGGGCCACTGGAGGGCGGCGGCGAGCAGCGCCTCCTGCACGGCGTCCTCGCACGTGCCGAAGTCGTCGTACCGGCGTACGAGCGTGCCGAGGACCTGCGGCGCCAGCTCGCGCAGCAGGTCCTCGGCTCCGTGGTGCGCCGCGCTCACACGTCCGCCGCGGACTCGTGCAGCACCGGCCACAGCTCCACCGGCTCCGCATCGGCGAACGGCATGTCCGCGGCGATCTCCTGCGCCCGCTCCAGGGACTCGCAGTCCAGCATGTAGAAGCTGGCGATGTACTCCTTCGTCTCCAGGTACGGCCCGTCCGTCACCGCGGGGACACCGTCCGCGCGGCGCACGAGCTGCGCCTGGGCCGCGTCCGCCAGACCGTAGGCGCCAAGGAGTTCACCGCTCTCGCGGTACTTCTTGTTGAACGCCTCCTGCCTGGCGATCGCCTCCGGCCACGCCTCGGCCGGGAAGGAGTCCCACTTGGCCTGGTTGCCGTAGATCATCGCGACGTACTTCATCTCGGGTGTCCCCTCTTGTCCGCGCGCCCCGTCGGCGCGCCGTCACCCTCTGGTCGGAGCCGGGACGGCGGTCTCGACATCGGCCGACGACTTTTCTCGGTTCTTCTCAAAAATCTCTCGGGGCCTCTCGAAGCCCCGGGTTCCGAGAGGCCTCCCACCCCCGCCGCCGACCGGCCCCCGCCTACAGAAGCGACGGCACCTGGTCCGCCGAGACCGACCGCGCCGCCCGCTCCAGGGCGCTGGCCAGCAGGGCCAGGTCCGTGGGGCCGTTGCCCAGCTCGCGGACGGGGCGGCGGGCCGGGGGATCGCCCATCCGCTCCCACTCCAGTGGCACGACCGTGGGCCGCAGCGTCGCCGTCCGGGGAATCCGGCCGGTGACCCGCCCCGCCTGGAAGGGGGTGGCCCTGCCGTCCGGGGAACGCAGCTCGCCCCGGCCCGGCGCGGGCTCCTCCGGCCCGGCCGTCACCGCGTCGAGGACCACCCGCAGCGAGGCCCGCTGGCCCAGCTCGGTCTCCGGCATCCGCTCACTGCGCCCCGTGGCCGCCACGAGGTGCACGCCGAGCCGCTCGCCGTCCCGCGCGACCGCCTCCAGGGCCCGTACGACCGAACCGGCCGCCGGTCGCCCCGGCGAGCCGAGGGCGGGCGAGAGCAGCGCGTCGAAGTCGTCGACGAGCACCACGAGCCGGGGCAGCGGCGGCCCCGCCTCGGCCCGCTGCCGCGCCGCCGGCCGCAGCCGCATCGTGGAACTCGGCGGCACGTCCAGATCGCCGTCGGACGGCTGTACGGAGGCGGCGGTACCGCCCGCGCCGCCGCCGGACGTCCCGGAGGACGACGGCGAGCGCTGCGCCACCAGCCGCCCCGAGACCTCCCGCCGCGTGTGCCAGTCGGCGAACCCGAGCCTGCCGAGCAGCTCGGACCGCCGCTTCAGCTCGGCGGCCAGGGACTGCGCGAACTCCCGCATCCGCACCGGGTCGTTGGCCACCAGGTGGGTCGTGACATGCGGCAGGTCGGTGCAGACACCCAGCCCCGCGCCCTGCCGCCCCGCGCCCCCGCCACCGCTGTCCCGGCCGTCGACGAGCACGATGCCGAGCCGGTCGGGCCGCTCGGCGGCGGCCAGCGACGCGGCGAGGGAACGCAGCAGCTCGGTGCGCCCGCTGCCCGCCGGGCCCTCGGCGAGCAGATGCGGACCGTCGGCCGCGAGGTCCGCGACGACGGGCCCGCGCGGCCC
>NZ_JAFEXF010000213.1 GCF_016905445.1 Streptomyces sp. G44 | reverse complement strand
CCGGCTCCGGGTCAGCGGCAACCCCCCGCGCACGCACCAAACGCCGCACAAACACACCCGACGCCCGAACAGCAACCTCACGCTCACCACTCACCCCAGCAGCAGCCAACACCCCCGCCAACCGCACACCCACCAACTCATCCCACACCTCCGGCACATCAACCAGACCACCCCACCGCTCCGGACACTCCAACGCCACCACCCGACCAAAACCCCACACCTGAGAACCCGCCACATCCCGCACCGCATCCGTCACACCCACAGCACCACAAGTCAACAACCACAACGGCGCACCAACCCCGGCATCACCCAACCCCTGCACCACCGCCAAAGAACCCTCAAGCCCCGCCACACACACCACACCATCCAACTCACCAAAAGCCCCCACACCCCCAGCAACAACCGACCGCTCCCACACACCAGGCGACCACAGACGCACATCCACCCCCGCCCCACCCAACAGGGACACCACCCGCTCCCCCACACCAGCATCAGCCACCACCAGCCAACGCCCCGACGCCACACCCGACCCCGGCCGCACCGCCTCCCACGTCACCGCATACCGCAAACCCTCCAACACCACCCGCTCACGCCGCTCACGCCGCCACGCCGACAACGCCGGCAACACCTCACCCAACCGCTCATCACCGGACAACCGGAGCACCCCGGCGACCGACCGCACGTCCTCACTCTCGACCGCTGCCCAGAACTCCGCGTCCACGGGGTCGATCGCGCCCACCGCCTCGGACGGCACGGCGGCCTCCAACCAGTACCGCTCCCGCTGGAAGGCGTAGGTAGGCAGCTCGACCCGGCGGGCACCGGGGAGCAGGGCCTCCCAGTCGAGTTTCACACCTGCAATGTGCAGGCGGCCGACGGCCATGATCAGGGCTTCCGGCTCGGCACGGTCCTTGCGCAGAGCCGCGACCAGCTGAGCATCGCCAGTCAGGGACTCCTGGGCCATGCCGGTCAGGACGCCGTCGGGGCCCAGCTCCAGGAACACGCCCACACCCTGGCCCTCCAGCCAGCGCACACCCTCACCGAAACGCACGGCGGCACGGACATGACGCACCCAGTACTCGGCGCTCGCCACGTCGGCCGTCGCCTGGCCGGTCACGTTCGACACCACCGGAATGGACGGCGACGAGTAGGTGAGGGACTCCGCGACCCGGCGGAAGTCCTCCAGCATCGCGTCCATGTGCGGCGAATGGAAAGCGTGGCTGACCTGCAACTGCTTCGTCTTGTAGCCCAGTTCCCTGAAACGGGCCTCCAGATCCGCCACGACATCCGCATCACCGGCGATCACCACCGACGCGGGACCGTTCACCGCAGCCAGGGACACCTGGTCCTCGCGGCCCTCCAGGTACGGCGTTACGGTCGCCTCGTCCGCGCCCACCGCCAGCATCGCGCCACCCTCAGGCAACGCCTGCATCAGGCGGCCACGCGCAGCCACCAGCGTGACCGCATCCTCCAAGGACAGCACCCCGGCCACATGTGCCGCCGCCAGCTCACCGATCGAATGCCCGGTCACATAGTCCGGACGCACACCCCACGACTCGACCAGCCGATACAGCGCCACTTCCAGGGCGAACAGACCGGGCTGCGTGTACCCGGTCTGATGCAGCAGGCCGCCGCCCTCGAACAGCACCTCCCGCAACGGCCGCTCAAGCTCCCGGTCAAAGAGGGCACACACCGCGTCCAACGCATCCGCGAACACGGAGTACGTCTCATACAACTCCCGGCCCATACCCGGCCGCTGCGACCCCTGACCCGAGAACAGCACCGCCGACAGACCCGAACCACCCAGGGCAGCGCCTCGTGTCACACCCGCGGCCGGAGCGCCCGCCGCGACCGCGTCCAGACCTCGCAGCAGCTCTTCGCGACCAGATCCCACCACGACGGCGCGGTGCTCCAGCGCCGCACGCGTCGTCGCCAGCGAGAACGCCACATCCACCGGCGAGCAGTCAGCGGCCAGCGCCGACCGCAGCCGCTCCGCCTGCGCCTTCAGCGCCGCCTCGGACTTCGCGGACAGCACCCACGGCACCACACCCGTGGGTGCCGGACCGTCCTCGACCGGCTCAGGAACCGGCACGACTTCGGCCTCGGGAGCCTGCTCCAAGATGACGTGGGCGTTGGTGCCGCTGACGCCGAACGAGGACACACCCGCCCGGCGCGGGCGGCCCGTCTCCGGCCACTCGACGTTCTCCGTGAGGAGCTTCACGGTGCCCGGCGACCAGTCGACGTGGGACGAGGGGGCGTCGACATGGAGAGTCCGCGGCAGCAGGCCGTGGTGCATCGCCATGACCATCTTGATGATGCCCGCCACGCCCGCGGCGGCCTGCGTGTGCCCGATGTTCGACTTGATCGAGCCCAGCCACAGCGGGCGGTCGGCGGCGCGCTCCTGGCCGTAGGTGGCCAGCAGCGCCTCGGCCTCGATCGGGTCCCCGAGCCTGGTGCCGGTGCCGTGCGCCTCCACCGCGTCCACGTCGGTCGCGGACAGACGGGCGTTGGCGAGGGTCTGGCGGATGACGCGCTGCTGCGAAGGGCCGTTGGGGGCGGTCAGGCCGCTGCTCGCGCCGTCCTGGTTGACCGCCGAGCCGCGGACGACCGCGAGTATCCGGTGGCCGTTGCGCCGAGCGTCCGACAGGCGCTCCACGAGAAGCTGGCCGACGCCCTCGCCCCAGCCGGTGCCGTCCGCGCCGTCCGCGAATGCCTTGCAGCGGCCGTCCGGTGACAGGCCGCGCTGCTTGCTGAACTCGACGAACACGTTCGGCGTCGACATGATGGTGACGCCGCCCGCGAGGGCCATGGAGCACTCACCGTTGCGCAGCGCCTGCACGGCCAGGTGCAGGGCCACCAGGGACGACGAGCACGCCGTGTCGACCGTCACCGCGGGGCCTTCAAGGCCGAAGGTGTACGCGACGCGGCCGGAGAGGACCGCCGCGGCGGTTCCCGTGCCGAGGTAGCCGTCGACGCCTTCCGGTGCCTCCTGGAGGCCGTAGGCGTAGTCCTGTCCGTTGGTGCCCGCGAAGACCCCGATGTCCTTTCCGCGGACCGAGGAGGGGTCGATGCCGGCGCGCTCGAAGACTTCCCAGGTCGTTTCGAGGAGCAGCCGCTGCTGCGCGTCCATCGCGAGCGCCTCGCGCGGCGAGATGCCGAAGAAGGCCGGGTCGAAGCGGTCGGCGCCCTCGACGAAGCCGCCCTCGCGGACGTACGCGGTGCCGGCGCGGTCGGGGTCGGGGTCGTACAGGCCTGCGAGGTCCCAGCCGCGGTCGTCGGGGAACGGCGCCATGGCGTCGGTGCCCGCGGTGAGCATCCGCCACAGGCTCTCCGGTGAGTCGACGTGGCCGGGGAACCGGCAGCTCATCCCGACGATGGCGATCGGCTCCTGCTGTTCCTCCCGGACGTCCTGGAGCTGCTGACGTGCGTCGTGGAGGTCAGTGACGACCCGCTTGAGGTAGTCCCGGAGCTTCTGCTCGTTCGTCGTCATTCGGCGCCACCTTTGAGAAAGAGAGCACAGGCATTCGGCGGGGTTCCGGGCCACCGGTCGGAGCCCGGGGTCAGGCCGCGGAGCGGCGGGCGGGAATTCCGCCCGTAAGGCGTCGCGGGCCTTCGCGACGAGGAGTACGGCCATGCCGCAAAGAACGCTGCATTGAACGGATTACGCCTCGCCGTCCGATTCGACGTCGCACCGTCACACATCGTCTGCTTGCATTTCCTGCGCCCCCCGGGCCACGTCGTCGGTAGGCCGCGTGGGCGGCCCGACCACGGACAACCGTGTGCCGTGGACTCCGTCGGAGCCCACGGCACACGTTCCGGCGCTTCACGTGGTCGCGCTCGAAGCCCAGCGCAGGCCCTAATGGGGGAGCCTAGGGAGGGCCGTTTTGTGCAACAACCCCTAGCGCCCCGTAGCGAGGACCCCTATGCCGCGGGCCACCCTTCTCCTTTCGTATTCAGGTCATTTCCTTGAATGGCCTGCCCTCAGGGGGCGCCGATTCCCTTGTCGATGATGTCGAACAGGTCGTCGTCGCTGGCGTGCGCGAGCTGGTCGGCCAGCGCCGAACGTCCCGGGTCGCCACCGTCGCCGTCGCCGTCGGCGAACTTGGCGAGAAGTTCCTGGAGCCGGGACGTGACGGCCTCGCGTTCCCGTTCGCTGAGGTCGTCCGCGGCGAGCGTCGCCTCGATCCGGTCGAGGTCGCCGTGGACGGTGGCGGGCGCCGGCCGTACGTCGCGCGGCGTGAGCCGCTCGACGAGGAAGTCGGCGAGCTGGTCGGCGGAGGGGTAGTCGAACATGACCGTGACGGGCAGTTGCTTCCCGGTGGCCGTTCCGAGGCTGTTGCGCACCTCGACGGCGGTCAGCGAGTTCAGGCCGAGTTCCAGGAAGCCCCGCTGCGGCTGTACGGCTGACCCGTCGGCGAAGCCGAGCGCGGCCCCGACGGTGCCGCGCACCAGGTCGAGGAGTATGCGCCGCCGTTCGGCCGCGTCGGCCGCGGCGAGCCGCTCCTGTATGCCGGAACCGGCCACCCGTTCCGTGCCCGTGCCCGTGCCCGTTCCCGCGGCGGCACGGCGTGCCGGATGGCGGACCAGTCCGCGCAGCAGCTCCGACACCGGCTCGTCCGGGCCGAGCGTCCGCAGCCCTGCCAGGTCGAGCCGGGCCGGGACCAGTACGGCTTCGTCGGACCCGGTCGCTGCGTCGAAGAGGGCGAGACCTTGTCCGGCGGTGACGGACAGCATGCCCGCGCGACGGAGCCTGCGGCGTTCGTCGGCGGTCAGGTCCCCGAGGGCCGCCATTCCGGCCGAGAGGTCCCACAGGCCCCAGGCCAGCGACTGGGCAGGAAGCCCCTGCGCCCTGCGGTACTCGGCGAAGGCGTCGACGACGGTGTTCGCCGCGCTGTAGTTGCCCTGCCCCGCGCTGCCGAGCACGGACCCGGCCGCGGAGAAGGTGACGAACGCGGTGAGGTCCGCGTCCCTGGTCAGCGCGTCCAGATGCGCCAGGCCGTCCACCTTCGGCCGCATCACCTCGTCCACGCGCCGGGGCGTGAGGGAGGACAGCACGCCGTCGGCGAGGACTCCCGCGGCATGGACGACCGCGGTCAGCGGGTGCGCCGCGGGAATCCCGGCGAGGACGTCGGCGAGCGCGGCGCGGTCACCGAGGTCGCAGGCGGCGATGGTGACCGCGGCGCCGAGACCGGTCAGTTCCTCGCGCAGGGCGGCGGCGCCCTCGGCGTCGGGACCGCTCCTGCTGACCAGCAGCAGGTGGCGCACGCCGTGGTCGGTCACCAGGTGCCGGGCCGTCAGGCCGCCGATGCCACCGGTGCCACCGGTGATCAGGACGGTCCCGTCGGGCCGCAGGCTCAGCCGTTCGCCCGCGGCGGGCAGTTCGGCCCTGGCCAGGCGCGGCACCGTCAGGTGGCCGGAGCGGAGCGCCGACTGCGGTTCACCGGAGTGCACCGCGTCCGGCAGTGCCCTGCGTGACGCGGCCGTGTCGTCGATGTCCACGACGACGAACCGTCCGGGCTGCTCCGCCTGCGCGGACCGCACCAGGCCCCAGACGGCGGCGCTCGCGGGGTCGCGTACAGGATCGCCCGGCCCCGTACCGATGGCTCCGCGGGTGACCAGCACCAGGGTGCTGTCCATCCACCGCTCGTCGGCCGACCAGGCCTGGAGGGCGGCCAGGGTTCGGTGCGCGGTGTGGTGCGCGTCCGCCGCCAGGTCCCCGGAGGCCGGGGACACGACGTCGAACAGGACCGTCTTCGGGACCTGACCGGACCGGGCCGCGGCGTCTTCCGCACCGCCGCCGACGCCCGACCCGGCCGACTCGGTCACCGAGCCGGTCACCGGCCCGGTCTCCGCCCCTGCCACCGTCTCCGGGCCCTGGGGATCCGTCGCTGTGCCCAGGAGATACCGCTCGTCGCGTACGTCGACGTCGGCGCCCGCGGCACGCAGCGCGTCGGCGATGCCGTCCGGGTCGGTGCCGAGTACGCACCAGCGGCCCGCCGGTGCTGCGAGCGGCGCCGTCACCGCCGTCCAGTCGATCCGGAACAGCGAGTCGTGGTGGACCGGCCGGACCGCCAGGTCCGCGGCGGGCACCGGACGGATCGCCAGCGAGGAGACGGAGGCGACCGCGCCACCGGCCGGGTCGGTCATCTCGACCGCCAGCGTGTCGTCACCGGTACGGGTGAGCCGGGCGCGCGCCGTGGTGGCACCGGTGGCCCGCACGGCAACCCCGGTCCACGCGAACGGCATGCGTACCTCACCGTCGGCCGCACGGTCCTCCGCACCGTCGGTGCCACCGGGACCGGTGCCGACGTGCACGGCCCGGAGCACGCCCTCAAGGAGCGCGGGGTGCAGGGTGTAACGCTCGGCGTCGGCGGCCTGGTCCTCGTCGAGCACGGCCTCCACGTAGAGGTCGTCGCCGTGCCGCCAGACGGTTGTGGTCAGCGGAAGGGCGGTCAGGTCGCCCAGCACCGCCGCCACTTGCTCCGGGGCCACCGGCTCGGCAGCCTCGGGCAGCCAGACGACGGGCTCGGCCTGCGGCAGCGGTCCGCCGGTGAGCGATCCGGACGCGTGCCGCGTCCACTCCCCTCCTCGTGGACGCGCGTGCACGGCGAGCCGCCGCTCCCCGGAACCGTCCGGCGCGCCCACGACCACCTGCAACTGGAGCGGGGTGTCGGCGGAGAGCACGAGCGGTGCTTCGAGCAGCAGCTCACCGACCTGTTCGCAGCCGACATGATCGGCGGCGTACAGGGCGAGGTCGAGCAGCAAGGTCGCCGGCACGAGGACGGTGCCGGCCGCGGTGTCGCCCGCGAGCCACGGCTGCTCGGCGAGCGAGAGCCGCCCGCTCAGCAACTGCCCGTCCTCTCCCGCGAGCGGAACCGCGGTCGTGAGCAGGGGATGCCCGGTCGCCTCGAAGCCGAGCCCCGCCCGGGAGTCCTGCCTCGTCGCTCCTTGCAGCCAGTAGCGCTGGTGCTGGAAGGCGTAGGTGGGCAGGTCCACCCGGCGGGCACCGGTACCGGAGAAGTACGCCGCCCAGTCCGGCCCCGCACCCGTGATGTGCAGGCGGCCCAACGCGGTGACCAGGGCTTCGGGCTCGGGACGGTCCTTGCGCAAGGCCGCGATGAGCTGCGCGTCGTCGCTCAGGGACTCCTGGGCCATGCCGGTCAGTACGCCGTCGGGGCCCAGCTCCAGGAACACGCTGACGCCTTGCTCCTCCAGCCAGCGCACGCCCTCGCCGAAGCGCACGGCGGCACGCACGTGACGTACCCAGTACTCGGCGCTCGCCACGTCGGCCGTGGCCTGGCCGGTCACGTTCGACACCACTGGGATGGACGGCGACGAGTAGGTGAGGGACTCCGCGATGCGGCGGAAGTCCTCCAGCATCGCGTCCATGTGCGGCGAATGGAAAGCGTGGCTGACCTTCAACTGCTTCGTCCTGTGGCCCAGTTCCCTGAAACGGGCCTCCAGCTCGGCAACGACCTCCGCGTCACCGGCAACCACGACAGACGCGGGACCATTCACCGCAGCCAGAGACACCCGGTCCTCGCGGCCCTCCAGGTACGGCGTTACGGTCGCCTCGTCCGCGCCCACCGCCAGCATCGCGCCACCCTCAGGCAACGCCTGCATCAACCGGCCACGCGCAGCCACCAACGTGACCGCATCCTCCAAAGACAACACCCCGGCCACATGCGCCGCCGCCAGCTCACCGATCGAGTGCCCGGTCACATAGTCCGGACGCACACCCCACGACTCAACCAGCCGATACAGCGCCACTTCCAGAGCGAACAGACCCGGCTGCGTATAACCGGTCTGATGCAGCAGATCGCCACCCTCGAACAGCACCTCCCGCAACGGCCGCTCAAGCTCCCGGTCAAAGAGAGCACACACCGCGTCCAACGCATCCGCGAACACGGAGTACGCCTCATACAACTCCCGGCCCATACCCGGCCGCTGCGACCCCTGGCCCGAGAACAGCACGGCGATCGTGTGCCCGTCCCTGGACTCGCTCTCGTACACCCCCGTGCCGGGCGTGCCGGCCGCGAGTTCCGCGAGGCGGCGGGCGAAGCCCGGCTGGTCGTCGGCGACGAGGACCGCGCGGTGTTCGAGGGCCGCGCGGGTCGTGGCGAGCGAGTAGGCCACATCGGCCGGCGTCGACTCCGGGTGCTCCAGGATGTGGGCGCGCAGTTGCTGCGCCTGACGGCGCAGGGAGTCCTCCGTCTTGCCGGACAGCACCCACGGCACCACGCCGGGGGCCTGCGGCGCGGCGGCGGGCGTCTGCGCCGGGGGCGCCGGGGCCTCGGGCTCTTCGGGGGCCTGTTCGACGATGACGTGCGCGTTGGTGCCGCTGATGCCGAACGAGGACACGCCCGCACGCTTCGGACGGTGCACGTCGGGCCACCGCTGGGGCTCGGTCAACAGTTCCACCGCCCCCGCCGACCAGTCGACCTGGGAGGACGGCTGGTCCACGTGCAGGGTCCTCGGCAGGACTCCGTGGCGGATCGCCATGATCATCTTGATGATGCCCGCCACGCCCGCGGCGGCCTGCGTGTGCCCGATGTTCGACTTGATCGAGCCCAGCCACAGTGGACGGTCGGCGTCACGGCCCTGGCCGTAGGTGGCGAGCAGGGCGTGCGCCTCGATCGGGTCGCCCAGCGCCGTGCCGGTGCCATGGGCCTCGACGGCGTCCACGTCGGCCGCGGACAGACGGGCGTTGGCCAGGGCCTGCCGGATGACGCGTTGCTGGGAGGGGCCGTTGGGCGCGGTCAGGCCGTTGGACACGCCGTCCTGGTTGACCGCCGTCCCGCGGACGACGGCGAGCACCTGATGGCCGTTGCGGCGGGCGTCCGACAGGCGCTCCACCAGGAGCAGGCCGACACCTTCACCCCAGCCGGTGCCGTCGGCGGCCTCCGCGAACGCCTTGCAGCGGCCGTCGGAGGCGAGCCCGCGCTGCCGGCTGAACTCCACGAAGGCACCCGGTGTCGACATCACGGACACGCCGCCCGCGAGGGCCATCGAGCATTCGCCGTTGCGCAGCGCCTGGACCGCCAGGTGCAGGGCCACCAGCGACGACGAGCACGCCGTGTCGACCGTCACCGCCGGGCCCTCCAGGCCGAAGGTGTACGAGATGCGGCCGGAGAGCACGCTCGCCGAGTTGCCGGTGAGCAGGTAGCCCTCGCTGTCCTCGGCGGCGTCTCCGACGTTGTCGCGGTAGTCGGTGCCGTTGGACCCGGCGAACACGCCGACGTCCTGGCCGCGCAGCGAGGTCGGGTCGATGCCCGCCCGCTCGAAGACCTCCCACGCCGACTCCAGCAGCAGGCGCTGCTGCGGGTCCATCGCGCCGGCCTCGCGGGGGCTGATGCCGAAGAACACCGGGTCGAACTGGGTGGCTTCGTGCAGGAACGCGCCCTCGGAGATGTAGCTCTTGCCCGCCTGGTCGGGATCGGAGTCGAACAGGTCGTCCAGGTGCCAGCCCCGGTCCGTCGGGAAGGGGCCCATGGCGTCGGTGCCTTCGGTCACCAGGCGCCAGAGGTCTTCCGCGGAGCGGATGTCACCGGGGAAGCGGCAGGCAGCGCCGACGATGGCGATCGGTTCGTCGTCGCCGGTCCCGGCGGCGGCATGTGCGGCCCGCGCGGGTCGGGCGGGCGCGGACCGCAGCAGTTCACCGAGCAGGTGGTCGGTGAGGGCCGCGGGCGTGGGGTGGTCGAACACGAGCGTGGTGGGCAGCCGCAGTCCGGTGGCGGCGCCGAGCCGGTTCCGTACCTCCAGCACGGTGAGGGAGTCGAAGCCCAGGTCGCGGAAGGGACGGTCGCGGCCGATGCTGTCGGCCGAGGAACGACCCAGGACGACGGCCGCCGCGCCGCGGACGAGGTCGAGCACCTCCCGCTTGCGCTCCGCCTCCGGCAGCTCCGCCAGGCGTTGGCCGAGCGGCGTCGCACCGGCCGCGGCGTCCGGGGCCGCGACGGCCGTGCCCGCCGGGACGGGCAGCTCCGCGAGCACCTCGTTGAACAGCGGGAGCCTGCCGTCGTTCCCGTCGGCGAACCGCTGCCAGTCCACGTCGCACAGGCCGAGGAACGTCTCGGTCTGGTCGACGGCACGGGCGAAGGCCGCCATGGCCCGCTCCGGTGCCATCGGCCGGATGCCGCTGCTGCTGAGCTGCGTACGCCGCGCGTCGTTTTGCAGGGCGAGGCCACCGCCGTCCCAGGCACCCCAGGCGAGGGAGGTGGCCGGGAGACCCGCGGCCCGGCGCTGTTCGGCGAGGGCGTCGAGGTAGGCGTTGGCGGCGGCGTAGTTGGACTGGCCCGCGCTGCCGATGGTGCCGGCGAACGACGAGTACATGACGAACGCCGTGAGGTCGTGGTCCCGGGTCAGCTCGTCCAGGTTCACCGCGGCGTCCACCTTGGGCCGCAGGACGGCGGCGAAGCGTTCCGGGGTGAGCGCGGTGACGACGCCGTCGTCGACGACGCCCGCCGTGTGCACGACGGCCGTCAGCGGGCACGCCTCCGGCACGCTCGCCAGCAGCTCGCGCAGGGCGTCGCGGTCGGCGGCGTCGCACGCGGCGATCGTCACGGCGGCGCCCTTCGCGGTCAGCTCGGCACGCAGTTCCTCCGCCCCGTCCGCCGCCTGGCCCTGACGGCTTATCAGGAGCAGGTGCTCGGCCCCGTTGTCCGCCAGCCAGCGGGCGGCGTGGCCGCCCAGCGCACCCGTGCCGCCGGTGACCAGTACGGTGCCGCGTTCCTGCCAGCCCGCCGCGACGGGGGCTCCGTGCGACTCGGCGCGCCGCAGGCGGCGGCCGAGGACGCCCGAGCCGCGCACCGCGGCCTGGTCCTCGCCGTGGCCACCGGCAAGCACCGCGGCGAGTCGGGCGCGCGCCCGCTCGTCGAGCGTGTCCGGCAGGTCCACGAGGCCACCCCAGCGTTCCGGGTGCTCCAGACCGACGGAGCGGCCGAATCCCCAGAGCAGGGCCTGCGCCGGATCGGCCGGCGGCTCGGCACGGCCGGTCGCCACGGCTCCGCGGGTGACGATGCGCAGCGGCGCTTCGACGCCCGCGTCGCCCAGGGCCTGGACGAGCGCCGCTGTGCCGAGCAGCCGCGCCACGCCGTGCGCGTCACCACCGGCGGTCGCCGGGCGGGCGCCGCCGAGGCCCAGCAGTGAGACGACGTGGTCGGCTCCGGCGGCGGCGTCACGCAGGTCGTCGGCGAGCGCGGCGCGCTCGGCGCCGTCGACGGCCATGACGAACCTGCGCACCTTGGCGCCGTGCTTCTCCAGGGCCGTACGGATGTCCGCGGCCCCCTGCTCGTCGGATTCGTCGGAGGGCAGCACCAGGAGCCACGTCGTCCCGGTCAGCGAAGGAGCGGGAGCGTCGGCGAGCCGCTGCCAGCCGATGCGGTACCGCCATCCGTCCACGACCGTCTGGTCACGGCGCCGGCGCCGCCATGACGACAGGACGGGCAGCAGCTCGCCCAGGGACCGGTCGGCGTCCTCGCCGGCCACCCCGAGCGTGCCGGCCACGGCGTCGATGTCGCCGCGTTCGACGGCCGCCCAGAACCGGGCCTCCACCGGGTCGGCGGCGGCGGCCGGGGAGCCGGACTCAAGCCAGAACTTCTGGTGCTGGAAGGCGTAGGTGGGCAGGTCGACGCGTCGGCCACCCGTGAGCAGCGGTGACCAGTCGACGGCCAGTCCCCGCACCCATCCCTCGGCCAGCGAGGTGACGAACCGCTCCAGGCCGCCTTCGTCACGCCGCAGCGTGCCGAGCACAGCCGCGTCCACGCCGCTGTCTTCGAGCGTCTGCTGCACACCGATCGTCAGCACGGGATGCGCCGACGCCTCGATGAAGTAGCGATGGCCCTGCTCGGCCAGCGCCTTCGTCGCCTCTTCGAAGCGGACCGTCTGGCGCAGGTTGGTGTACCAGTACTCGGCGTCCATCGCGGTGGTGTCCAGCCAGTCGCCGGTCACCGTGGAGAAGAACGGCACCTCCGCCGTACGCGGCTCAAGCCCCGCGAGGACGTCGAGCAGCTCGGCGTGGATCGTCTCCACGTGCGTCGAGTGGGAGGCGTAGTCCACCGGGATACGCCTCGCCCGCACCTCATCGGCCTCGCAGGCGGCGAGGAGCGCGTCCAGCTCGGCCACGTCACCGGACACCACCACGCTCGACGGACCATTGACCGCC
>NZ_JAFEXF010000212.1 GCF_016905445.1 Streptomyces sp. G44 | reverse complement strand
AGGAAGGGCCGCGGCGCCGCCGCGCGCGGCGGCGCAAAGGGCGGCCCCCGCACCTCCCAGGGCACCGTAGCGCGCGGCAGCCGTCGCGGCGCCCCCGCGACCTCGCGCGAGTTCGACGTCCGCCAGGAGGAGCGCAACCGCGAGCGGTACGCGGACAAGCCCAAGGTCAACCTCCCCAAGACCTTCCCCGGCGCCGAGCAGGAGGGCGAGCGGCTCCAGAAGGTGCTGGCCCGCGCGGGCTACGGCTCGCGCCGCGCCTGCGAGGAGCTGGTCGACGAGGCCCGCGTCGAGGTCAACGGCGAGATCGTCCTGGAGCAGGGGCTGCGCGTCGACCCCGAGAAGGACGAGATCAAGGTCGACGGCCTGACGGTGGCCACGCAGTCGTACCAGTTCTTCGCGCTGAACAAGCCCGCCGGTGTCGTCTCCACCATGGAGGACACCGAGGGCCGCCAGTGCCTCGGCGACTACGTGACCAACCGCGAGACGCGGCTCTTCCACGTGGGACGGCTCGACACCGAGACCGAGGGCGTCATCCTGCTCACCAACCACGGCGAGCTGGCGCACCGCCTGACCCACCCCAAGTACGGCGTGAAGAAGGTCTACCTCGCGCACATCGTGGGCCCGATCCCGCGCGACCTGGGCAAGCAGCTCAAGGACGGCATCCAGCTGGAGGACGGCTACGCCCGCGCGGACCACTTCCGCGTCGTCGAGCAGACCGGCAAGAACTACCTCGTCGAGGTCACCCTGCACGAGGGCCGCAAGCACATCGTGCGGCGCATGCTCGCCGAGGCGGGCTTCCCGGTCGACAAGCTCGTGCGGGTGGCCTTCGGGCCGATCACCCTGGGCGACCAGAAGTCCGGCTGGCTGCGGCGGCTTTCGAACACGGAGGTCGGCATGCTGATGAAGGAAGTCGACCTGTAGACCGACCCCGCGGGGATTCCTTGCGCAGGCCACCCCCCTCTCTTTATAGTCATCGAGACCATAAAGAGAGGGGGGTGGTCGTGCATGCGGGGATACGACAAGCACGCCTTCGAACCGTTCGCCGTCACCGTCGACCTCGCGGTGTTCACCATCCGCGAGGGCACGCTGCACGTGCTGCTCGTCGAGCGCGGCCAGGAGCCGTACGCGGGCCGCTGGGCACTGCCCGGCGGCTTCGTGCTGCCGGACGAGTCCGCCGAGAGCGCGGCACAGCGCGAGCTCGCCGAGGAGACCGGCCTCGCGGACGTCACCGGGCTCCACCTGGAACAGGTGCGCACCTACAGCGAGCCGGACCGCGATCCGCGCATGCGGGTCGTCTCCGTCGCCTTTGCCGCGCTCGTCGCCGATCCGCCGGAGGCCCGCGGGGGAGGCGACGCGGCCCGCGCGGCCTGGCTGCCGTACGGCCCGGCGGCCCACCGCCGGCTCGCCTTCGACCACGACAGGATCCTCGCCGACGCCCACGACCGGATCGGCGCCAAGCTGGAGTGCACCAGCCTCGCCACGGCCTTCTGCACACCCGAGTTCACCCTCGGCGAGCTGCGGCAGGTCTACGAGGCGGTGTGGGGCGCCGAACTCGACCCCGCCAACTTCCGGCGCAAGGTCGTCGGCACCCCGGGGCTCGTCGAGGCCGTCCCCGGCGCCGCGCGGCTGACCGGCGGCCGGGGAAAGCCCGCGGCGCTCTTCCGCGCGGGCACCGCCACCGCCCTCCACCCGCCTCTGCTGCGCCCCGCCCCGGAAGGACCGTCCGCATGAAGCGCCCCGCCACCGGATCCCTGCTGGGTCTCGCCCTCGGCGACGCGCTGGGTTTCCCCACCGAGTTCGACGACGTGCCGTCGATCCTCGCCAAGTGCGGTCCCTGGCGGGAGATGGAGCTGCCGAGGCCCGCGTACATCACGGACGACACGCAGATGACACTGGCGCTCGCCCGCGCCCTCACGACGGCCGCCGAGCGCGGCCTGTGCGGCCCGGAGCGGTTCGCGCACCTGGCGCGGCGGGAGTTCGTCGCCTGGAACCAGTCGCCGGACAACAACCGCGCCCCGGGCACCACCTGCATCCGGGCCTGCGAGCTGCTCGCCGACGAGGGACGGGCCTGGCGGGACGCCAGCCGGCTGCACTCCAAGGGCTGCGGCGCCAACATGCGGGTCGCCCCGCTCGGACTGCTGCCCGGCACCGACGACGAGGTACGGGCGGGCGCCGCCCAGCTCCAGTCCGCCCTCACCCACGGCCACCCCACCGCGCTCGCCGCGAGCGACCTCACGGCGTACGCGGTGCGGCTGCTGGCCCGGGGCGCGGAACCGATGGGCCTGGTCGGCCTCCTGCGCTCGTACGCGCTGGAGAACCGCACCCGCTACCGGGAGGCATGGCTCGGCGACCTGTGGACCCGCGCGCAGGCGTCCTCGCCGGAGCGGTTCATCGCCCACGGCTGGGACGAGTGCCTGGCCGTCCTGGAGCGGCTGACGGGCGCGCTGCGGCACGCCAACCCCGAGACCGACCCGTGCCTGGCCACGGGTGAGGGCTGGATCGCCGAAGAGGCGCTCGCCACCGGCCTGCTCTGCTTCCTGATGTTCGTCGACGAGCCGGTCACCGCCCTGCGCAGGGCGGCCTGCACGTCCGGCGACTCGGACTCGATCGCCTGCCTGGCGGGGGCCTTCGCCGGCGCCCACCTCGGCGCCGGCGCCTGGCCCGCCGAGTGGGCCGAGCGGGTCGAGCACCGGGACGAGCTGCTGGCGTTCGGGGCGCTCTGGGACGCCTGAGCCCGGCGGCCCTGGCAGGCTCAGGCCGCCAGGGCCGAGGCCCGCCGAGCGCGCAGGAGGAAGTCCGCGACCCGGTCCTGGTCCGGCTCGGCGGGCAGCGGGCTGTCCCGGACCGCCTCCCGTGCCTCGGCGGCGAGACGGCCCATCCACGCCTCGGCCTCCGGCCAGGGCACCTCACCGCGCTTGACCGCGAGGAGCGGCTCGCGCCGGTCGCCGACGTCGATCGTCAGCTCGCCGGTACGCAGCAGGTCCCGGCAGGACATGAGCAGGCGCAGGAGATGCATGGCGTGCTTCCAGCGGGGGCCGCCGTGGAGGCGCATGTCCGCGTCCAGCTTCTTGCGCTGGCCGGCCGCGTAGCCGGTGAAGGTGGTGTGGACCCGGCGGGACAGGAACGCCCCGCGCAGCGCGAGCAGTTCGCGGCCGGTGTCCGTGACGTGCTCGACATGCGGGGAGTGCAGGCACTCCAGGGCGTTCGGGTCGGCGCGCAGCGCGAGCACGCAGAACCGCTCCAGCTCCCAGGAGAACTGCTCCTCGCCCGGTCCTGCGACATGCGTCGGCGGCTTCGCGAGGCGCCAGAACTGCGGGGTCGGCGCCTGGAAGACGCCCCTGCGGTCGGTGTCGCTGCCCTCGGTGGCCAGACCGAAGGCCCGCGAGCCCATCACGCACGCGTAGACGGTGTGGTCGCGCACCAGGGCCAGGTCTGCGCCCCTGCCGGGGCCGCCGTCGTGGCTGTGGTCGTGGTCGTGGTCGTGGTCCTGAGGCGGCATGCGGGGAGCGTACGGCGCCGGGCGGGCCAGGGCGTTCGAATTTCCGGCCCCCTCCGCACAGTGCGCGCGGCCCTCAGCCGGGCCGAGTGGCGACCGGGGGCGAACCGGGCGACATTGTTGCCGAGGCGCCGAACCGAGCGGCCGGACCGAGCTGCCGGACCGAGCCGCCGGACCCGGACGCCGGACCGAGCCGCCGAGGAAGCCGGAGCTCCGCCCCCGGGCAGGCCGCGAACGACATCGCCCGGACCGCGGGCCCGGCCCGCCCCGGCGAGGTGCGCGGCGCCCGTCTCGGCAGACGGGCGCCGCGCGCTCCCGTCCTGGGCGCTGACTACGCTTGCGTACGGCAGTCAGATCTACGCGAGCGAGGAGCAGCACTGTGGCGGTACGAGCGGTCCGGGGCGCCGTCCAACTGGAGCGGGACGAGGCCGGGCACATGGGGGAGCAGGTCAGGGCGCTGCTCACCGCCATCCTGGAGCGGAACGGACTGACGGACGGCGACCTGATCAGCATCTGGTTCACGGCCACGCCCGACCTGCGCGCCGACTTCCCCGCGGCGGCCGCGCGCGGCATCGGCCTCGCCGACGTACCGCTGATCTGCGCCCAGGAACTGGACGTCGAGGGCGCCATGCCCCGCGTCGTCCGTGTCCTCGCGCACGTGGAGACCGACCGCCCCCATTCCGAGATCGCACACGTCTACCTCGGCGCCGCCGCCGCACTCCGCAAGGACATCGCCCAGTGAGAACCGCCCTCGTCATCGGCACCGGCCTCATCGGCACCTCGGCGGCCCTCGCCCTCGCCTCCCGCGGCGTCACCGTCCACCTCGCCGACCACGACGCCGCCCAGGCCCGCACCGCAGCCGCGCTCGGCGCGGGCACCGACGAACCTCCCGAGGGCCCCGTCGACCTGTGCGTCGTCGCCGTACCGCCCGCGTACGTCGCCGCCACGCTGGCCGAGGCCATGCGACGGGGGGCGGCCCGCGCCTACCTCGACGTGGCGAGCGTCAAGGGCGGCCCGCGCCGCGAGCTGGAGGCGCTCGGCCTCGACCTGACCCCGTACATCGGCACGCACCCCATGTCCGGCCGCGAGCGCAGCGGCCCGCTCGCCGCCACCGCCGACCTCTTCGAGGGGCGGCCCTGGGTGCTCACCCCGACCCGCGACACCGAGACCGAGGTGCTCAACCTCGCCCTGGAGCTGGTCGCGCTCTGCCGTGCCGTGCCCGTCGTCATGGACGCCGACGCCCACGACCGCGCGGTCGCCCTCGTCTCCCACATGCCGCACCTGGTCTCCAGCATGGTCGCGGCCCGCCTGGAGAACGCCGAGGAGACGGCGGTGCGCCTGTGCGGCCAGGGCATCCGCGACGTCACGCGCATCGCCGCCTCCGACCCCCGGATGTGGATCGACATCCTCTCCGCCAACCCCGGCCCGGTCGCCGACCTGCTGGCCCAGGTGGCGGACGACCTGGACGAGACCGTGACGGCGCTGCGGGCGCTGCAATCCCCCGACGAGGCGAAGCGGACCGAGGGCGCCGCGGGCGTCGAGAGCATGCTGCGGCGCGGCAACGCGGGCCAGACCCGGGTGCCCGGCAAGCACGGCTCGGCCCCGGCGGCGTACGAGATCGTCGCGGTGCTCATCAACGACCAGCCCGGCCAGCTCGCCAGCATCTTCGGCGACGCGGACCGCGCGGGCGTCAACATCGAGGACGTCCGCATCGAACACGCCACCGGCCAGCAGGCGGGCCTGGTGCAGCTCATGGTCGACCCGAAGGCCGCGCCCGTGCTCAGCGCGGCGCTGCGGGAGCGGGGCTGGTCGATCCGGCAGTAGGCGGCCCGGCCGCGAGGGGCGGCGGAAGGGGCGGGCGAAGGGGCTGTCGGGGCCGGGTGCGCGAGCCAGTAACCTTGTGCGGGGCGTGTTCGCGCCCCGCCTCCCCGCCCCGCGTACCGCGAAAGGTGCCCGCCCCCCGTGGAAACCGCAGCAACCGCCGCCCCGGCAGCAGTGATCGTCGCCATCGACGGGCCCTCCGGCACGGGCAAGTCGAGCACCTCGAAGGCCGTCGCCGCCCAGCTCGGCCTCAGCTACCTGGACACCGGCGCCCAGTACCGCGCGATCACCTGGTGGATGGTGCACAACGGCATCGACCTCACCGACCCGAGCGCGATCGCCGCCGTCGCGGGCAAGCCCGAGATCGTCTCCGGCACGGACCCGGCCGCCCCGACCATCACGGTCGACGGCACGGACGTGGCGGGCCCGATCCGCACCACCGAGGTCACCTCCAAGGTCAGCGCGGTCAGCGCCGTCCCCGAGGTGCGGACCCGCATCACCGAGCTCCAGCGCGTCATCGCCCGCTCGGCCGAGAAGGGCATCGTCGTCGAGGGCCGTGACATCGGTACGACCGTGCTGCCCGACGCCGACCTGAAGATCTTCCTCACCGCCTCGCCCGAGGCGCGCGCCGCCCGCCGCTCCGGCGAGCTGAAGGGCGCCGACGTCAAGGCGACCCAGGAAGCCCTGATCAAGCGGGACGCGGCCGACTCCAGCCGCAAGACGTCCCCGCTGGCCAAGGCCGACGACGCCGTCGAGGTCGACACCACCGAGCTCACGCTCCAGCAGGTCATCGAGTGCGTCGTCACCCTCGTCGGGGAGAAGCGGGCCGCGAAGTGACCGAAGGTGCTTCGGAGCGGGGCGCGGAGGTCGGCCGCCGGATCGGCGTCGGCCTCATGTACGGCCTGTTCAAGCCGCGGGTGCTTGGCTCCTGGCGGGTCCCCGCCCGCGGCCCCGTGATCCTGGCCGTCAACCACGCGCACAACGTGGACGGCCCGATGGTCATGGGCGTCGCGCCGCGGCCGACACACTTCCTGATCAAGAAGGAAGCGTTCATCGGCCCGCTCGGCACCTTCCTGGACGCCATCGGCCAGGTGAAGGTGGACCGCTCGATCGCCGACCGGACCGCCGTCACCCGCGCCCTCGGCGTCCTGGAGCAGGGCGGCTGCCTCGGCATCTTCCCCGAGGGCACCCGGGGCGAGGGCGACTTCGCGTCGCTGCGCGCCGGGCTCGCGTACTTCGCCGTCCGCTCCGGCGCCCCGATCGTCCCGGTCGCGGTGCTGGGCAGCACGGACAGGCGCGGACGGCTGATAAAGCAGCTGCCCCCGCTGCGCAGCCGGGTCGACGTCGTCTTCGGAGACCCCTTCCAGGCGGGCGACGGGAGCGGACGCCGTACGCGCAAGGCGCTGGACGAGGCGACCGTGCGCATCCAGGAGCGGCTCTCCGCCCACCTGGAAAACGCCAGGCGCCTGACCGGGCGCTGAGCGAGACTTATCAAGTAGTGCCCCGGTCCGACGTACGGGCCGCTGCACCGATCACCACGATGAACGACGAGGTACGGACTTCATGAGCGACCAGATCCAGCCCGAGGGCGACGGCTTCGCCGACCACGACCACGGGGCCCTCGGCGACGCCGAGTACGCGCAGTTCATGGAGCTCGCCGCCGAGGAGGGCTTCGACGTCGAGGACGTCGAGGGTGCCATCGAGGAGGCGGGCCACGGCCCGCTGCCCGTCCTCGCCGTCATCGGCCGCCCCAATGTCGGCAAGTCGACACTGGTGAACCGCATCATCGGCCGCCGTGAGGCCGTCGTGGAGGACCGCCCCGGCGTGACCCGCGACCGCGTCACCTACGAGGCCGAGTGGTCGGGCCGCCGCTTCAAGCTCGTCGACACCGGCGGCTGGGAGCAGGACGTGCTCGGCATCGACGCGTCGGTGGCCGCCCAGGCGGAGTACGCCATCGAGGCCGCGGACGCCGTGGTCTTCGTCGTCGACGCCACGGTCGGCGCCACCGACACCGACGAGGCCGTCGTGCGCCTGCTGCGCAAGGCCGGCAAGCCCGTCGTCCTGTGCGCCAACAAGGTCGACGGCCCCTCCGGCGAGGCCGACGCCACCGCCCTGTGGGCCCTCGGCCTCGGCGAGCCGCACCCCGTCTCCGCGCTGCACGGCCGCGGCACCGGCGACATGCTGGACGCCGTCCTGGAGGCGCTGCCCGAGGCGCCCGAGCAGACCTTCGGCACCGCCATCGGCGGCCCCCGCCGCATCGCGCTCATCGGCCGCCCGAACGTCGGCAAGTCCTCGCTGCTCAACAAGGTGGCGAACGAGGACCGCGTGGTCGTCAACGAGATGGCGGGCACCACCCGTGACCCGGTCGACGAGCTGATCGAGCTGGGCGGCGTCGTCTGGAAGTTCGTCGACACGGCGGGCATCCGCAAGCGCGTCCACCTCCAGCAGGGCGCCGACTACTACGCCTCGCTGCGCACCGCCGCCGCCGTGGAGAAGGCGGAGGTCGCGGTGATCCTCATCGACGCCTCCGAGACCATCTCCGTGCAGGACCAGCGCATCGTGACGATGGCCGTCGAGGCGGGCCGCGCGATCGTGGTCGCGTACAACAAGTGGGACACCCTCGACGAGGAGCGCCGCTACTACCTGGAGCGGGAGATCGAGACCGAGCTGGCCCAGGTCGCCTGGGCGCCGCGGGTCAACGTCTCCGCGGCCACCGGCCGGCACATGGAGAAGCTCGTCCCGGCCATCGAGACGGCCCTCGCGGGCTGGGAGACGCGCGTGCCGACCGGCCGCCTGAACGCCTTCCTCGGCGAGATCGTCGCCTCCCACCCGCACCCGGTCCGCGGCGGCAAGCAGCCCCGCATCCTCTTCGGCACCCAGGCGGGCACGAAGCCGCCGCGCTTCGTCTTCTTCGCCTCCGGCTTCATCGAGGCGGGCTACCGCCGCTTCCTGGAGCGCCGCCTGCGCGAGGAGTTCGGCTTCGAGGGCACGCCGATCCACATCTCGGTGCGGGTGCGCGAGAAGCGCGGCCGCAAGAAGTAACCACTGGGTGGGTGTACGTACGTGAACGCCCGGCCCCCCCGGAATCGAGGGGGGCCGGGCGTTTCGCTGTGCCGGGAGCCTCTCAGAGCTCGCGGCGGGGAGCTGGTGGCAGGGCCGCGGGGACGTGGTGGTGGCCCGGGGCGTGGTGGTCCTGCCGGCCGTAGCGGCTCAGGTGGAACTGCCCGAAGTGCTGCGCGCCGTACGGCCCTGTGCCGAAGGCGGTGAACCCCAGATGCTCCTCGCCGCTGCGGTCGCCCGGCAGGGCCCGGAAGGCCCTGCGGTACTCCGAGTACAGCGTGTCGTAGATCGGTGTGGCCGAGCGCTCGCCCGTGGTGTCCTGCGCGGTGCGCATGGACGGGATCGGGTTCTGATACGCCGGTCGGGAGCGGGAGGGGTCGTATGTGTGCACGTCTGAGCAACGAAAGCGCCGCCCTACGGATGCGGGGGCCGCGCCGGTTTCCGGCTCCGGCGGGAGCGTGACCGGCGCGTACACGGCTCGGGGGCGGCTTGCGCGGGCACGTGGCGGCCGGGTGCGGACAGGTGGCGGGGTGGTCAGGGCCGTGGCCGGGCCGGCACCGCCGGCCGGCTCGGGGCCGGTCAGGTTCCGGCGAGCGGCATCATCGACGCGACGAGCTGGCCGCGGGCCGCGGTCCTGTCCAGGGCGTCCCGCAGCAGGTCCTCGCGCGGCTGCCGGCCGATGGAGCCCGCCGGGGCGGCGAAGAGCAGCACGCTCTGCGTCTTGTTCGCCGCCGCGCGCCAGGCCTCGGTGACCTGGAGCGGCTGGTGGGCCTGCCACCAGGCGACGGGGGAGGAGCCGCCGGTACCGGGCTGGAGGACGGCGTGCAGCCGGCCCATGGCGAGCAGCACCGACCAGCCGTGCAGCACGGGAGGGAGGCCGTCGAGGGAGACCACCGGCATGAAGCCCTGCTCGATCAGGAGCGGCAGGAACTCGTCGCCGCCGTCCGACGCGGTGCCCGGGCGGGCGATGGGCCCGGTGGGCTCCACGACGAGCGCGGGCCGCAGCTCGCCCTCGATGAGGACCAGGCCGCTGGTCACGCCGAGCACGGCCTGGCCGGGGGCGCCGTCGCCGGGCTCCGCGGCGTCCTCGCCGGTGATGGACCGCACGGCGCCCTGAAGCTGCTCCTCGGAGACCGTGACGATCTGGGAGGGCAGGCAGGTGGCGTGGGCGAAGGCGAGCACGGCGGTCTCGTCGCCGACGAACAGGACCGTGCTGGTGCGTTCCTGTTCGGAGTCGCCCGGGGTGCGGCAGGACGTGCAGTCGTAACTGCCCGGGGTGTTCTCTCCGGCGAGCAGCCGGTCGGCTTCTTCGTCGCCGATCTCGGCGCGTACGTCGTCGCTGACGTCGAGCATGCGCGGCACGGGTGGCTCCTCGGGATCGTCACGTGGGGTGCTTGGGGCGGGTGCGCCGAGCCGGGGGTGCCCGGCTCGTAAGGAGACAACGGCGGATCAGCGGCGCGAGTCACGGATGGCGGAGAGCGGAATCGCACCATCCGCGGCGAGGCGTGAACCGGTCGCCGGAATCTGCCTCTCCGCGCCAACGACGAGGTGGGGAAGGGGAATTGAGGTGATGAAGGGGGTCGCGGAAGCCGGGAGGTGGTGGTCGATAAATGCGGATAACAGCGAATGAAGTGGGTGGCCGAAACTCATCGTTACTCGCGGTAACACGCAAGTCGGGCGGAAGGGTGGAGTGTCGGTCGAACCGGGGCGAGTGGGTCCCCGGATGTGACCGCCGGAGCGGAGGCTCCGTCCGGGTGGGGTCGCGGCCGTGGCGGCGCGGCACGTCACGGGTGCGCGGGGAGGGTGCCTAGCGTGGCCCGATGCATCTGACGCATTCGAGGCATATTGCACATTTCGGGCACCCGAGGCGCCTGAGGTCGGCGCGCGGTCTGCGGTCCTTGGCGACGGCCGTGGGCGTGGCCCTGGCCGCGGTGGTGCTGCCACCGGCCGCCGCGTCCGCCACCCCGTCGCTGTCGCCGGCGCCATCGCTGTCACCGTCGAGAAGTGTCCCGTCCCAGGCGTACGACTGCTCCACGGCCAAGGGCCGGTGGAACTGTCTCGCCGAGTGCGAGAGCAACGGACGGTGGGACGCGAACACGGGCAACGGCTTCTACGGAGGGCTGCAATTCTGGCAGCCGACCTGGGAGGAGCACGGCGGACTCAAGTACGCGCCGCGCGCCGACCTGGCCACGAAGGAGGAGCAGATCAAGGTCGCCGAGAAGGTGCTGAGCACCCAGGGGTGGAAGGCCTGGCCGACCTGTTCCAAGAAGGTGCGGATCGAGCGGTTCGACGGCCGTGTCTATGTCATCAGGTCCGGCGACACGCTGAGCTCGATCGCCCGGCGGTACGGCATCGGGGGTGGCTGGAAGGCCCTCTACCAGGCCAACCGGGAGGCCATCGGGAGCGACCCCGACCGGATCCGCGCCGGGACGGAGCTGGTCATTCCGGGGCAGGCCTGAGCTCCGCCGCCTCGCCGCTGAAGACCACCGCGCCCCGGCGCAGTTCATGCACCACGACCGCCGTCCGGCTCGCGCGTTCGCGTACGGCGGGCGGCAGTCGCTGCTCGGCCACGACCACGCAGGTGTCCGGCCCGGCCAGGCCGGCCAGCAGGGCGTGCGTCCGGGCCGCGACCGGTGGCGACATGCCCTGCGTCGGTTCGTCCACGAGGATCACCGAGGCCCGCGCGAGCAGGGCACGGGACACGGCGAGCATGCGCTGTTCGCCGCCCGACAGGGTGCCCGCGCGGCGCGGGAGCAGTGGACGCAGCTCGGGGTAGGCGTCGAGGGCGGGGCCGAAGCCGCCGTCGGCGCGGGAGAGCCGCAGGTTCTGCGCGACGGTGAGGGAGGAGAACACCGCCTGGCGGTCCGGTACGAAGCACAGGCCCCGGGCCGCTCGTTCGTGCGCCGGGCTGCGGGTGATGTCGCGGCCGTCGTGGAGCACGGCTCCGAAGGAGAGGGGCAGCGTGCCGGCCAGGGCGCGCAGGGCCGTGGTGCGGCCGGAGCCGTTGCGGCCGAGGAGAACGGTGAGGGCGGTGGCGGGGGCGGCAAGGGTGACGCCGTGCAGGGCCTCCAGCGGGCCGTGGCGGACGCGGGCGTCGCGCAGTTCGATGCCCTTCATGCGAGGCCCCGCCCGCGAGGTTCTTCGTACGCGGCCGTCTTGCCCGCTGTCTTTCCCGCTGCTCCGTGGGCGTCTGCCAGGACCTGGTGTGCGGGGCCCGTCGCGATGACACGGCCCGCCGCCATCACGTGCACGGTGTCGGCCAGGTCCGCCACGAGGCCGAGGTCGTGCTCGATGAGGAGGAGCGCCATGCCGTCGGCCGCCAGGGCGCGCAGCAGGGTCGCGAGCGCGGCCGTTTCGGAGGCGTCCAGACCCGCGGCCGGTTCGTCCAGGAGGAGGGTGTGGGGGGCGCCGGCGAGGGCCCTGGCGAGTTCGGTGCGGCGCAGGGTGCCGGTGGGGAGGCCCGTCGCGGGGTGCGCGTGGACGTGTGCCAGGTCCAGGAGCCGCAGCGCGAGGGGAGTGGCGCCGGGCGCGGACCCGGGAGTCCGTTCCGCGCCCACCTGGATGTTCTCGGCGATGGTCAGGGACGGGAAGACCGCCGGCCGCTGGAAGGTGCGGGCCGTGCCGAGGCGCGTACGGGCGTGGGCGGGGAGCCTCGTGATGTCGCGGGCGCCGAGCGTGACGCGGCCCGTGTCGGGGCGCAGGGTGCCGGCCAGGCAGTGGAAGAGGGTGCTCTTGCCCGCGCCGTTGGGGCCGACGACCGCGGTGATGTGGCCTCGGGGGACGGCGAGCGTGACGTCGCGCAGGGCGGTGAACCCGTCGTAGGTGACGGTGAGGTGGTGGGCCGTCAGCGGGGGTGGCCCGCCGGGGCCGCCGGGGGCGGTCGCCGTACGGGGGCGGCGCGGGGCAGGGGCCGGCGCCTCCGGGGGG
>NZ_JAFEXF010000211.1 GCF_016905445.1 Streptomyces sp. G44 | reverse complement strand
GCGCGGCACCGCGCTGACCGCCGCCGCCCATCTGGCCAGCATGGGCGTCAAGCGGATCGTCCGCCGCCCGCGCCCCGGCGGCGCCGAACCGCTCGTACGGACCGTGGGGCGCCACTCCTTCCCCAGCTCGCACGCCACGTCGGCCGCCGCCGCCACCGTCGCGTACGGCGCGCTGCGCCCCGCGGGAGCCCGTCTCGTGCCGCCGCTGGCCGCCGCGATGTGCGTCTCCCGGATGGTCGTCGGCGTCCACTACCCCTCGGACGTCGCCGCGGGCGCGGCGCTCGGCGCGCTCACCGCGCGCGCGGGAGCCGCCTGGATGAAGGGGGGCCGCGTCGATGCCTGAACGTATCTCCACCGTCCTGGAGCGGCCCCGGCCGCCCCAGCCGTCACGCCCGGCCGCCATCGGCCTGCCGCTCGGCCTCCTGAAGACCGCCCGCCCGCGTCAGTGGGTGAAGAACGTCCTGGTCGTCGCGGCCCCCGCGGCGGCGGGCGAGCTCTTCTCGCGCCACGCCGCCGCGCAACTCGCGATCGTCTTCGCACTGTTCACGGCCGCCGCCTCCGCCGTCTACCTGATCAACGACGCGCGGGACGCGGACGCCGACCGCGCCCACCCCACCAAGTGCCGCAGACCGGTCGCGGCCGGGCAGGTCCCGGTGCCCGTCGCCTACGCCGTGGGCGGCCTCCTCGCGGTCCTCGCGCCCGCGGCCGCCGCCGTCCTGTGCACACCGCTCACGGCCGCGCTCCTGGCCGCGTACGTCTGCATGCAACTCGCCTACTGCGTCAGCCTCAAGCACGTCCTCGTCGTCGACCTCACGATCGTCACGACCGGCTTCCTGATGCGCGCCATGATCGGCGGCATCGCGCTCGACATCCCGCTCTCCCGCTGGTTCCTGATCACCACCGGCTTCGGCGCGCTCTTCATGGTCTCCGCCAAGCGCTACTCCGAAGCCGTCCAGATGTCCGCGAGCTCCGGGAGGCTGGGCGCCACGCGCGCGTTGCTCACCGAATACACCACCGGCTACCTGCGCTTCGTATGGCAGCTGGCCGCCGGGGTCGCGGTCCTCGCGTACTGCCTGTGGGCCATGGAGGCGGGCGGCAGCACGACCGGCGGCAGCCTGCTGCCGTGGCGGCAGCTCTCCATGACGGCCTTCATCCTCGCGATCCTGCGCTACGCCGTCTTCGCCGACCGGGGCACCGCCGGCGAACCCGAGGACGTCGTCCTGCGGGACAGGGCGCTCGCCGTGATCGGCCTGGTGTGGCTGGCCATGTACGGACTCGCGGTCGCGAACTGGTGAGTCGGCGTTCCCTCCGCGCGCGTCTGCGGTCGCTCGGGCCCGAACTGCTCGGCTTCGCCGCCGCCGGCATCTGCGCGTACGCCGCCGACCTCGGCCTCTTCATCTGGCTGCGCGGACCCGTGGGGCTCGACCCGCTGACCGCCAAGGCGCTCTCCTTCGTGGCGGGCTGCTCCGTGGCGTACGCGGGCAACGCGCTCGGCACCTACCGGCGCAGGGCGGCAGGCGTCCCGCGGCTGCGCCGGTACGCGGTGTTCTTCGCCGTCAACGTCGCCGGCGCCCTCGTCCAACTGCTGTGCATCGCCGTGTCGCACTACGGCCTCGGCCTCACCTCGCAGCGCGCGGACACCGTGTCGGGCGCCGGGATCGGCATGGCGCTGGCCACCCTCCTCCGGTTCTGGGGAACCCGGACCCTGGTGTTCCGCGTGTCGGACGGGACTTCGGGCAGGTCTTCGGACAGAGCGGTGCGCGGGGAGGCTACGGAGGCGACATGGACTGGCTGAAGAAACTGCCCGGGATCGGGCCGTTCGTCGAGAAGGGCATGCGCACGCACGCGTGGCGCACGTACGAACGGCTCGACCACGTCCACTGGACACGTCTCGCGGCCGCGATGACGTTCATCAGCTTCCTGGCGCTCTTCCCGCTGATCACCGTCGCCGCGGCGGTCGCGGCGGCGACGCTCTCCAAGAAGCAGCAGAGCGCCCTGGAGAACAAGCTCGCCGAGCAGGTCCCGGGCATCTCCGACCAGCTGAACCTGGACGCCCTCGTCGCCAACGCGGGCACCGTCGGCCTCGTCGCGGGCGCCCTGCTGCTCTTCACCGGCATCGGCTGGGTCGGCTCGATGAGGGAGTGCCTGCGGTGCGTCTGGGAGCTGGAGGACGAGGAGGGGAACCCCGTCCTGCGCAAGGTCAAGGACGCCGGGGTGCTCATCGGCCTCGGCGGCGCGGGCCTCGCCTCGTTCGCCGCCTCCGCGCTCGCCTCGACCGCCGTCGGCTGGACCGCCGACCTGCTCGGCATCGACGAGACGGGCTGGGGCGCGGTCCTGCTCCAGGCGGCCGCCTTCGCGATCGCCGTCCTCGCGGACTTCCTGCTGCTGCTCTACGTCCTCACCCTGCTGCCCGGCGTCCAGCCGCACCGCCGCGACCTGATCATCGCGGGACTGATCGGCGCGGCCGGTTTCGAGCTCCTCAAGGTGCTGCTCGGCGGCTACATGAAGGGCGTCGCCGCCAAGAGCATGTACGGCGCCTTCGGCGTGCCCGTCGCGCTGCTCCTGTGGATCAACTTCACCGCGAAGCTGCTGCTCTTCTGCGCCGCCTGGACGGCGACGCGCAAGGCGACACGGGCGGCTGACCCCGCCGACGTCAGTCCTGTCGCGGACCCCGGCCGGACTGACCGGGCAGCGGCATCCGGCGCCTGACGAGGAACACGCCCGCGCCGAGCACCACCACCACGCCGCCCGCGACGGCCAGCGCGGTGCCCATGCCGCCCGAGCCCCCGCCGGAGGAGTGCGCCATGTTCGCGGCGGCGGCGCCGTTCCCGCCGTCGCCGCCCGGAGCGCCCTTGCCCGCGCCCGTGGCGCCCTTCGGCGCGACCAGCTCACCCACCGGTTCGACCTTGCCCGCGGCCTTGAAGCCCCAGTCGAACAGGCGCTCGGTCTCCTTGTAGACCGCGTGGGCCTCTCCGGAGGAGGGGTTCATGACGGTGACGAGGAGGACCTTGCCGTCGCGCTCGGCGACACCGGTGAAGGTGTTTCCCGCGTTCGTGGTGCTGCCGTTCTTGACGCCCGCGATGCCCTTGTAGGGACTGATGCCGAGAGCACCGGTGAGCAGCCGGTTGGTGTTCTGGATCCCGAAGGACCCGCGCTTCGTCTTGCCCTTGTCCTTCCCCTTGGTGATCTTCTTGGTCTCGCCGGGGAACTGGGCGGTGGCCGTCGAGCAGTACTCCCGGAAGTCCTTCTTCTGGAGCCCGGAGCGGGCGAACAGCGTCAGGTCGTACGCCGACGAGACCTGCCCCTTGGCGTCGTACCCGTCCGGCGAGACCACGTGCGTGTCCAGGGCCTGGAGGTCCTCGGCGTGCCGCTGCATGTCCTTGACGGTGTTCTCGACGCCGTCGTTCATCGCGGACAGGACGTGCACCGCGTCGTTGCCGGAGCGCAGGAAGACGCCGAGCCACAGGTCGTGAACGGTGTAGGTCTCGTTCTCCTTGATGCCGACCATGCTGCTGCCCGCGCCGATGCCCTCCAGGTCGGAGAAGGCGACCTTGTGCTTCTGCGACTTGGGGAACTTCGGCAGGACCGTGTCCGCGAAGAGCATCTTGAGCGTGCTCGCGGGGGGCAGCCGCCAGTGCGCGTTGTGCGCGGCGAGGACCTCGCCGGACTCCGCGTCCGAGACGATCCAGGAGCGCGCCGAGAGGTCCTTGGGCAGCACGGGGGCGCCCGGCCCGAGCTTCACCTGGGTGCCGGGCTTGCCGAGCAGGGCGCCGCCGACGGTCGACATCGAGGCGGGCGGCTTGGGCCGGTCCTTGTCACCGGGCCCGCCGTCCGCGAAGGCGGGGGCGGTGGCCGACAGGGTCAGCAGGGTCGCGGAGGCCAGCAGCAAGGCGGCTTTTCTGGTGGCGGGCACGGTCGAGAACGTACAGGGCGGCGCGGCGGCGGACACCGCCGAGGTGCGCCGTATTGCGTCGGCCCCACCCCGGCGGAGGCTCGCGGGAAGACCTCGCGATACTGAACGCATGAAGCTCAGCCGCCCGGTCTCCTGGTTCCTGCTCGCCTTCGGGGTGTGGAGCTGGTTCATCTGGATCACTTTCGTCAAGAACCTGTGGAAGGACGGCAGCGGGCTCGCCTTCGATGACGCGGGCGACCCGACCGGGTACTTCTGGGTGCACCTGACGCTCGCCGTTGTCTCCTTTGTCTTGGGGACGGTGGTAGGGACCATCGGGTTCCGTGGAATCCGCGCTCTGCGCCGAACGTCATAGCCGTGGCCGTCGTCGGGGTCCTCGTGGGCCTGGCCGTGCTCGCGGCCTTCGCGGCCCTCCACCGGTACGCGTGGCGCCGCCTCGTACGCGACACGACGGCCGGGCCGGGGCGGGCGCGCAGGGCCGGCACGGTCGTCTTCGTGGCCGGGCCGCTGCTGGCGGTCGCCGCGCTCGTGGCCGGGCGCGCGGGCGTGCCCTTCCCGCTCCAGCGGATCATCGCCTGGCCCGGCTACCTGTGGCTGGCCCTCTCGCTCTACCTGCTGCTGGCCTTGCTGGTGGGGGAGTTGGTGCGGCCGCTGCTGGGGTGGTGGGCCGGTCGGAAGCGGTCCGGCGGGGAATCGGCGCGCTCCGCAGAGGACGCCTTGGTGGGGCGCGCCTCCGTAGAGCCCGCCTCCGTGAAGCCCCCTTCTGTAGGGTCCACCCCCTCCCGCCGTCTCTTCGTCTCCCGGATCGTCGGGGGCGGCGTCGCCGCCGCCACTGTGGGGACCGTCGGGTACGGGGCGTACGGCGTGCTCAGGGGGCCCAAGGTGAAGCGGGTCACCGTGCCGCTGGCCAAACTGCCGCGCGGCGCGCACGGGTTCCGGATCGCCGTCGTCAGCGACGTCCACCTGGGGCCGATCCTCGGGCGCGGCTTCACGCAGCGCGTGGTCGACACCGTCAACGCCACGCAGCCCGATCTGATCGCCGTCGTTGGCGACCTGGTGGACGGCAGCGTCGAGGACCTCGGCCCGGCCGCCGCCCCGCTCGCCGGGCTGCGGTCACGGCACGGCGCGTACTTCGTCACGGGCAACCACGAGTACTTCTCCGGAGCCGAGCAGTGGGTCGACCACGTACGCGAACTCGGCCTGCACCCGCTGCGGAACGCCCGTACGGAGCTGCCCGGCTTCGACCTCGCCGGCGTCGACGACGTGGCGGGCGAGGACGAGGGTGAGGGCCCCGACTTCGCCAGGGCCCTCGGCGACCGGGACCGCTCACGCGCCTCGGTGCTCCTCGCGCACCAGCCGGTGGTCATCCACGACGCCGTGCGGCACGGCGTCGACCTACAGCTCTCCGGCCACACCCACGGCGGTCAGCTGTGGCCCGGCAACCTCGTGGCGGAGCTGGCGAACCCCACGCTCGCGGGCCTGGAGCGCTACGGCGACACGCAGTTGTACGTGAGCCGGGGCGCGGGCGCGTGGGGGCCGCCGGTACGGGTCGGGGCGCCGTCGGACATCACGGTGGTGGAACTGGCGTCACGCGACGCCTGAACCGGCCGGCCCGCCCCTCAGGAGGTGCGGGCCAGCTCCGGGCGCTTGAGGTAGTCCGTGAAGCCGATGACGTTGCCCCACGGGTCGGCGATCTCCACGGTCCATCCGGTGGCGACGGAGAACGGCTCGGCGAGCAGCACGACCCCCGCGTCGGCGAGGGCCCGCCCCTTGGCGCGGGCGTCCGGGACCTCCAGCCACACGCGCGGCGAAGGCCACGGCGGCGTACGCGCGACGATGCCGTCCTCCACGCGCAGCAGGATGCCCGGGGTCTCCTTGCCCACCTTCAGGATGGCGAGCCCGATCTCGTCGAGCCGGAACGCCACCGGGAACCCGGCGCGCTCGTAGAACCCGACGGCCTCGCCGAGGTCGCCCACGGGAAGCAGGACGTTGTCGAAGCCGAGGAGCTCCGCGGCGGGGTCGGCGCCGCGGCCCGCGGGCGGGTCGGTGAACTGGTCAACGGACAGGCCGACCGACTGGTTGTCTGACATTCCGTCAGGGTAGGACGGCGGCGGCGACAGGGGCGCAGGCGCGCGAGCGTGGCGCCCTGAGCGCCCCCATCTGGCCCGCATCCGCGGGCCGCCGGCGACGGTCGCTCAGCGGTTGATGGACTGGATCTCCTGGACGGTGACGTCCTGGGTGCCCTCGAAGGTGCCGTTGGGCAGGTCGCCCCGGGCGCCGCCCGTCCCCCTCCAGGTGATCTCCCAGGTGATGGACGCCCTCATCTCGTACGGCTCCCCGCCGGTGGCCCGCAGGTAGGAGATGCCGCACGGCGGGTCCTCCTCGGCCGAACCCCTCGTGTACGGCGTTCCGATGCCGCCGTCCTCGTCGGCCGGGCATTCGCCGTCGGCCGGGAAGGTCTCGGCGTCCGAGGTGCCGGGCTCCAGACGCAGCCCGACCGGCTTGGCGGTGGTCTCCGCCCAGATCCCGGTGCCGGGCAGCTCGGCACGCACCGTGACGGGCTCGAACTTGCCCTTGTCCAGCCAGACCCACGTGGGCAGTTTGACGGTCGATCGAGCCTCGGGTCTCATCTCGACCACGGTCTCGGGGACCTTGACCTTGTTGTAGGCGTATTCGGCCAGGATCTCGGGCGTGGGGGCGTTCTCGACCGTCGGTACGGTGCCGGCGTCCTGCCAGAAGAGGTTCTTCTCGCAGTCGTACGCCTCCGGGTCGTCCTCCATGTCCGGGTTGACGACACCGCGCCAGAACTTGCCGTCCTTGCCGATGTTGAAGTCCTTGTAGCCCTCGGCGCCGTCGGACTGGGTCTTGCCCTTCTCGTAGTGGTCGACCATCAGGTCCCTGCCCCAGCTGAGCGTGGGGGTGACGGGCACGAGGTCCTTGTTGGGCTCCTTCTTGAGCCGTTCCACCGCGTCTTTGACCTGCTCGGGCGTCGCCACGGGCTCGTACCAGCACGCCGGGGGCCGCCAGTTGGGGTCCACGGGGACGACGGGCTTGTCGGAGGATCCCTTGCCGCCGCTGACCTGGGTGACCCGGATGCCGGTCTTTCCGGCCCCGGCCATGAGGGTGTTGCCGCTGGCTCCGCCGGAGGGGCCGGAGGGAGCCTGGTTCTCCTTGTCGCCGATGGCGTACGCGGCCGGGGAGAGACTCACGGCGAGGGACGCGGCGAGGAGGCATGCCGCCGCCTTCGCGGTCGTACGCATCACTTGCACCCGCCCGGCACGGTCTCCAGCGCCGCGGTCTGCCATACGCCCCGTGGCGACTTGGTGAGCCGGGCCCGGTACTGGAGGACGGAGTCCGGGGAATCGGGGGTCCGCGTGACCTTCTGGGTCCTGCGGTTCTTCGTGGACGACTTGCGCTCGTCCACGCAGTAGAACAGCACGCCCGCGCCGTTGTCGGTGACATGGGCCTTGGCGTCGTAGACCTTGATCTCGCCGATCAGACTGTCATCGGTCTCGACGAAACTCCTGATCCAGGTGCGAGCCGTGACGAGGGAGGCGCCCGTGTCGTAGAACGCCACCGCGTCCGAATCCGGGTCTCCGTCGATGATCGCCGCGTACTTGGCCCGCAGCTCCTCCCGCCCGTCGTCGAGGATCCGCTGCACCTTCGGGTCACTGTTCGTCCAGTTCACGAAGGTCGCCGTGAATTCCGAGGGCAGCTTGATCTCGGGCCGCTCCGCTCCCTTCGGCCGTGCGCTCGCCGAAGCCGACGCCTTGCCGCCGCCATCGGTGTCGGCGCCCTTGATGCCGTCGGAGGCGTCGTCGCCGTCTCCCGAACCACACGCGGCCAGGAACAGGGACGCGGACACGGTCAGCGCTGCCGTCATGAGCCGGATGGGGCGATTCACTGGTGAACTCCTGAGGTGCGGTGGGGAACAGGACAGCGGGGGTGCGCGAGTGCACCACGACGCTATCGTCGGCCCGGCCGACCACGCACATGGGCCCCGCTCCTGCGCGGGAGCGGGGCCCATGACGGCGTATGCGTATGACGGCGTACGCGTACGCGGGAGGATCAGAAGCGCCGCGTGATCAGCGCCCGCTTGACCTCCTGGATCGCCTTCGTGACCTCGATGCCGCGCGGGCACGCGTCCGTGCAGTTGAACGTCGTGCGGCAACGCCACACGCCGTCCTTGTCGTTGAGGATCTCCAGGCGCTGCTCGCCCGCCTCGTCACGCGAGTCGAAGATGAAGCGGTGCGCGTTGACGATCGCGGCCGGGCCGAAGTACTGGCCGTCGTTCCAGAACACCGGGCACGAGGACGTGCACGCGGCGCACAGGATGCACTTCGTCGTGTCGTCGAAGCGCTCGCGGTCCTCGGCGGACTGGAGACGCTCACGCGTCGGCTCGTTGCCCTTCGTGACGAGGAAGGGCATCACGTCGCGGTACGCCTGGAAGAACGGGTCCATGTCGACGACCAGGTCCTTCAGGACCGTCAGACCCTTGATCGGCTCGACCGTGATCGGCTTGGCCGGGTTGATGTCCTTGATCAGGGTCTTGCAGGCCAGCCGGTTCTTGCCGTTGATCCGCATGGCGTCCGAGCCGCAGATGCCGTGCGCGCAGGAGCGACGGAACGTCAGCGTGCCGTCCATGTCCCACTTGACCTTGTGGAGGGCGTCGAGGACACGCTCCTTGGGGTCGATCTCCAGCTCGAAGTCCTCCCACGTGGCGTCCGCCGAGACCTCGGGGTTGAAGCGGCGCACACGCAGGGTGATCGTGATGTAGGGGGAGTCGGCGAAGCCCGCCTCGGGCTTGGCGTCTTCCTTCTCGAGGGTCGGGGTTGCCATCAGTACTTACGCTCCATCGGCTGGTAGCGGGTCTGGACGACCGGCTTGTAGTCGAGACGGATCGTCTCCGTGCCGTCGTCGCCGACCTCGCGGTACGCCATGGTGTGGCGCATGAAGTTGACGTCGTCGCGGTTCGGGAAGTCCTCGCGGTAGTGACCGCCGCGCGACTCCTTGCGGGCCAGCGCGGACTGCGCCATCACCTCGGCCAGGTCGAGCAGGTTGCCCAGCTCGATGGCCTCCAAGAGGTCGGTGTTGAACCGCTTGCCCTTGTCCTGGATCGAGACGTTGAGGTAGCGCTCGCGAAGCTCCGCGATCTTCTCCACCGCCGTCTTGATCGTCTGCTCCGTGCGGAACACCATGACGTTGGCGTCCATGGTCTCCTGGAGCTCCTTGCGCAGCTCGGCGACCCGCTCGTTGCCCGTGGCGTCGCGCAGGCGCTCGACCTGGGAGACGACCAGCTCCTCCGCGTTCTCCGGAAGCTCGACGAAGTCGTTCTTCGCGGCGTACTCGGCGGCGGCGATGCCCGCGCGCTTGCCGAAGACGTTGATGTCCAGGAGCGAGTTGGTGCCGAGGCGGTTGGCGCCGTGCACGGACACGCAGGCCACCTCGCCGGCCGCGTACAGGCCCGGGACGACCGTGGTGTTGTCCGCCAGGACCTCACCCTCGACGTTCGTCGGGATGCCGCCCATGGCGTAGTGCGCGGTCGGCTGGATCGGGATCGGGTCCGTGTAGGGCTCGATGCCGAGGTACGTGCGCGCGAACTCGGTGATGTCCGGGAGCTTGGCGTCCAGCTGCTCCGGCGGCAGGTGCGTGAGGTCGAGGTAGACGTGGTCGCCCTCGGGACCGCAGCCGCGGCCCTCACGGATCTCCGTGTAGATGGAGCGGGACACGACGTCACGGGACGCGAGGTCCTTCATGACCGGCGCGTACTTCTCCATGAAGCGCTCGCCGTCCTTGTTGCGCAGGATGCCGCCCTCACCGCGGGCGCCCTCCGTCAGCAGGATGCCCATGCGCCAGATGCCGGTCGGGTGGAACTGGAAGAACTCCATGTCCTCCAGCGGGATCCCGCGCCGGTAGCAGGCCGCCTGGCCGTCGCCGGTGAGCGTGTGCGCGTTCGAGGTCACCTTGAAGAACTTGCCGGTGCCGCCCGAGGCGTAGATCACCGACTTCGCCTGGAAGATGTGGATCTCACCGGTGGCCAGCTCGTACGCGACGACGCCCGCGCTCTTCTTGACCCCGTCCACCTCGACGATGATCTGGTCGAGGACGTAGAACTCGTTGAAGAACTCCACACCCTCCTTGACGCAGTTCTGGTAGAGGGTCTGGAGGATCATGTGGCCGGTGCGGTCGGCCGCGTAGCAGGACCGGCGCACGGCGGCCTCGCCGTGGTTGCGGGTGTGACCGCCGAAGCGCCGCTGGTCGATGGTGCCGTCCGGGGTGCGGTTGAACGGCAGGCCCATCTTCTCCAGGTCGAGGACCGCGTCGATGGCCTCCTTCGCCAGGATCTCGGCGGCGTCCTGGTCGACCAGGTAGTCACCGCCCTTGACCGTGTCGAAGGTGTGCCACTCCCAGTTGTCCTCCTCCACGTTGGCGAGCGCGGCGGCCATGCCGCCCTGCGCGGCGCCCGTGTGAGAGCGGGTGGGGTACAGCTTGGTGAGCACGGCGGTGCGGCTGCGCTTCGTCGCCTCGATGGCGGCGCGCATGCCGGCGCCGCCCGCGCCGACGATGACGGTGTCGTACTTGTGAATCTTCACTGGGGTCGCCTCGGCTTTAGCGGATGTTCGGGTCGAAGGTGAAGATCACCAGCGTGCCCAGAAGGATGGTGAACACCGTGGCGGTGTACAGCAGGCCCTTGAGCCACAGACGCGTGTTCGGGCGCTCGGCGTAGTCGTTGATGACCGTGCGCAGGCCATTGGCGCCGTGCAGCATGGCGAGCCACAGCATCAGCAGGTCCCAGACCTGCCAGAACGGCGAGGCCCAGCGGCCCGCGACGAACGCGAAACCGATCTTCGACACGCCGCCGTCGAGCACCAGCTGGATCAGCAGGTGGCCGAGGACGAGGACGACGAGGACGACTCCGGACAGGCGCATGAAGAGCCATGCGGCCATCTCGAAGTTGCCGCGGGTCGAGCGCGGGGTCTTGGAGGTGCGCTTGCGCGGCGCCTCGATGAAGGGGGCCGGGTGGTCCACGTCGTAGAGCGAGGCACCCTCGACGGGGCCCACTCCGGACGTACCGGACGTTCCGGACTTGTCGAGCGTGGTGTCAGCAGACATGTCTGGCGTCAGCTCCCGAAGACTTCGCGGACGGCGTGGCCGAGGACGGGGTAGAGCGCCCCGATCATCAGGACGACCCAGATGCCGACGACGGTCCAGAGCATCTGCTTCTGGTAGCGGGGTCCCTTCGACCAGAAGTCGACGGCGATGACGCGCAGGCCGTTGAGCGCGTGGAAGAGGATGGCGGCGACCAGGCCGTACTCGAGGAGTGCGACGAGGGGCGTCTTGTAGGTGCTGACGACGTCGTCGTACGCCTCCGGGGAGACGCGGACGAGAGCGGTGTCCAGCACATGCACGAACAGGAAGAAGAAGATGAGGACGCCGGTGACTCGATGAGCCACCCAGGACCACATTCCTTCCCGGCCGCGGTACAGCGTTCCAGCCGGCACGGAAGTTCCTCCGGGAGCGGGGGTTGGGGCCGGCCGGCTTCGGTGTCGGACGAGCCCGGCCGGGTACGGTCCACCGGCCGCCCGTCATCGTATCGACGAGTTGTCGGTGGGCCTGCCCCGGGTCCTCAGGTGTGATCAAACAGGCAGTCAAACAGGCACGTACGGGCTATCGGGGTGCGAGGCGGCACGACGCCGCCCGGCGGCGGCGCCGACAGCGTCTTCGGCGGCGTGGCGCAGGGCCAGGCGGGTCAGCCGGCCACGCGCCAGGCGCCGCAGCTCGTCGGCGGCGATGGCGCGTTCCTCCTCCGGATCGTTGCCGAGGCGTGACCGAAGACCGGCGAGCAGATGGTCCAGGGCCTCCTCCGGGGCGACCTCGTCGAGGCAGATCACGAACGTGTGACCGAAGCGGCTCTCGTACGCGGCATGGGCGGCGCGCAGCGCGGTGTGCGCGGCGGTGTACGTGGCCCGTGGCGCTCCCCGGCGGGGGCCCGGCGGGTCGAGGGGCTCGCGGGCCAGGGCCTCGGCGAGGTCGGCGGGCGAGAGGTCGTACGCCGCCTCGTCCCCGGCGGCGAGCAGCGCGTCGAGGTCGGGGTAGGGGCGGTGGGCGGCGACGCGGCGGGCCCAGCGCGGGCTGCCGCAGCAGGTCAGCAGGGCGGCTTCCGCCGCGCTCGGCGTGGCGGAGTTCAGCTGTTCCGGCGTGACGGCGGAGGCGGCGGCGCGGGCGCCGGGGCCGGGGAGTCGGGAGGGGCGGGGCGGGGACACGGGGCGGGCCGGGGGGGGGGGGGGGGGGAGGGGGGGGGGCGCGGGGGGGGGGGGGGGGCCGGGGGGGGGGGGCCGGGGGGGGGGGGCGGGGGGGGCGGGGGGGGGGGGGGGGGGGGGGGAGGGGGGGGGCCGGGGGGGGCGGGG
>NZ_JAFEXF010000210.1 GCF_016905445.1 Streptomyces sp. G44 | reverse complement strand
CGTCAAAGACGCTAACGCCTGCCACTGACAATCCGCCCCGACGCCCGTCCAGCCTGTGGATAACTCAAGGCCATCGCGCTCCGAAATCCTCCGGAGCGGCCCGGGGGCCCCCCCCCCCCCCCCCCCCCCACCCGCCGTTCGGCCCGCAGCCCCGCGGGACAACGGTGAGCCGTACCGTACGACGAAGTCCTCAAGGAGCCCTCCCGATGCCACCGGAGCGCGAATCCGTCGCGTTGCCCCTGCTGCCGGACGACCGCGCCGCCCTGCGCGCCGACTGCGGCAACTGCTTCGGACTGTGCTGCGTGGCCCTCGCCTTCTCCGCGTCCTCGGACTTCGCGCAGGACAAGGACGCGGGCAAGCCGTGCGGCAACCTCCGGGCGGACTTCCGCTGCGGCATCCACCGCGAGCTGCGGGACAAGGGCTTCCGGGGCTGCACCGTGTACGACTGCTTCGGCGCGGGCCAGCACGTCTCGCAGGAGACCTTCGGCGGCCGCGACTGGCGTGCGGATCCGGCCACCGCCCGGCAGATGTTCGAGGTCTTCCCCCTCATGCGGCAACTCCACGAACTCCTCTGGTACCTCACCGAGGCGCTGACCCTGCCGCAGACGAAGCCGATCCGCTCCGACCTGCGCACCTGCCTCGCCCGCACCGAGGAACTCACCCGGGGCACCCCCGAGGCCATCACCGATACCGACGTCGCGGCGCACCGCCAGGACGTCAACGTCCTCCTGCTGCGCACCAGTGAACTCGTGCGCAAGGGCGTCGGCGGCAAGAAGAAGGACCGCAGGGGGGCCGACCTCTTCGGCGCACGGCTCAAGGGCGCCGGCCTCAAGGGCGCCGACCTGCGCGGCGCCTGCCTCATCGCCGCCGACCTGCGCGACGCCGACCTGCGGACGGCCGACCTGATCGGCGCCGACCTGCGTGACGCGGACCTGCGGGGCGCCGACCTCACCGGCGCGCTCTTCCTCACCCAGTCGCAGGTGAACGCCGCCAGGGGAGACGGGCGTACGAAGCTCCCCGGCGCGCTGGACCGCCCAGGCCACTGGTCCGCCTCCTGAGCGACGGCCAGGCGTCGCACTCCAGGACCGTCCGGCACAGCGCGTACCGCGCCCGGATCCGCCGAGTCCCTTCGTATACGCCGTAGGTCGTCTCGTCCTGTGTCAGCCACCGGGACACCGGGGACCGGCTCCACCGCAAGGGGGACACGGGCCCCGGGAGCGGGCTGTGCGGCGAACGTGGCCGGAAACCTCCCCTTGTCCTGAGCGGACACCGATCTCCATAATCCGCAACAACGCTTTGTCGGGCTCATGCCATCCGGATCGTCGGAACGGGAGGCAAGGGCTTGCCCTCGCGCGCGCTTTCCTCATCAACCCCCCACGAAGGGAAGTCCATTGAAGACCAAGCTGCGTGGAGTCAAGAGAGCCGCCACCCTCGGCACGATCGCTCTCGCCGCCCTGAGCCTTCAGCCCGTGGCCGCGTCCGCCGCGCCCGACCCGGGGCCCCAGCCGAGTGAGCGTGTCGTGGGTGGCACCCCCGCCAAGCAGGGTGAATTCCCGTTCATGGTCCGTCTGTCGATGGGCTGCGGCGGCTCCCTGTACGCCAAGAACATCGTGCTGACCGCGGCCCACTGCGTCGACGGCTCCGGCAACAACACCAGCATCACCGCCACCGCCGGCGTCGTGGACCTCAGGAGCTCCGCCGCGATCAAGGTGAAGTCCACCAAGGTCCTCCAGGCCCCCGGCTACAACGGCAAGGGCAAGGACTGGGCGCTCATCAAGCTGGCGAAGCCCATCGACCTGCCCACGCTGAAGATCGCCAAGACCACCGCGTACAACAAGGGCGACTTCACCGTCGCGGGCTGGGGCGCCGACCGGGAAGGCGGCGCCCAGCAGCGCTACCTCCTCAAGGCGACCGTCCCGTTCGTCAGCGACGCCGAGTGCAAGGCCGCGTACGGCGCCGACCTCACGCCCGGTGAGGAGATCTGCGCGGGCAACCTCGTCCAGGGCGGCATCGACACCTGCCAGGGCGACTCCGGCGGCCCCATGTTCCGCAAGGACGAGGCCGGGGCGTACATACAGGTCGGCATAGTCAGCTGGGGCAACGGCTGCGCCCGGCCGAAGTTCCCCGGCGTCTACACCGAGGTCTCGACGTTCGCCGCGGACATAGAGAAGGCGGCGGCGGGTCTGTGACGTCCCGCTGACCCGGTGCGGGGCGCCCGGGCCACCCGGGCCCGGGCGCCCCGCCATCCGCAGCTAAGTCCAACACCTGTCCCCGCTTTGTCCATAGGCGCCCCCGCACCGCCCGGCGCATCGTGATCGGCACCGATTCCGTCCCATGGAGGGGTGCCGCATGCCGCCGTCAGACAGGTCAGGGCCGAGCCGCAGAGCCGTCGTCGCCACCGGTGCGCTCGCCGGGGTGGGAGCCGCCCTCGGAGCGGGCCCGGCCGCGTACGCCGCGCCACCTGTGTCGCCCGAAGTGACCCTGCGCTCACGCCAGTTGGACGTACGCGTCGCCACCGCCTTCCCGCACGTCATCGCGTACACCGACCGCGCGAGCGGCGCCGTCCTGCACGGAGCCGCGGACGCCGCCACGGACACCGCCACCACGGTCCTGATCGACGAGACCGCGCACACCCCCCAGGTGACCGCCTCGGCGCACGACGCCCGCATCACGTACGCACTCGCCTTCGAGGGCGGCACCCGCATCGACGTCGAGATCGCCGTCGAGGGACGCCACGTCCACTGGCGCGTCACGAGGATCGCCGACACGGACGCCCTGCGCGTCGGTACCCTGCGCATCCCCGGCCTCACCCTGCTCGCCGTACGCGACGACCAGCCCGGCGCCGCCCTCCTGGCCGCCAAGGTGCAGCTCGACAAGGCCAAGAGCGGCGACACCCTCGTCCGGCCGGACCAGGACACGCCCGCCGCGGCGCCCACCGGATGCGCGTACGCCGTCGTCGCGCACGACCGGCTCGGCGGCGCGATCGAGACGAACACCTGCTACGACAAACCCACCGGCGCGGCAGGCACCACCTGGGACAACGGCCGCCTGTGGCACGAGACGGTCAGGACCGGCGGCCGCGTGGAGGCACGGCTGACCCCGGGACAGTGGACCCACCGGGCCGTGACCGCGCCCGTCGCCGCCACCGAACCCCTGCCCTACGCCACCGTCGTCATCACCGGCGACCGCAACGGCGACGGCAAGGTCGACTGGCAGGACGCCGCCATCGCCTTCCGCGACATCATGGTCACCCCGCTCGGCGCCGACGCACAGCACCTGCGGGTCGTGCCGCACATCCCCTTCAACTTCGCCTCCCAGGCCACCAACCCCTTCCTCACCACCCTCGACGACGTCAAGCGCATCGACCTCGCCACCGACGGCCTGCGCCAGTACACGCTCCTCAAGGGCTACCAGTCCGAAGGCCACGACTCCGCCCACCCCGACTACGCGGGCAACCACAACACCCGCGCGGGCGGCCTCGACGACCTCAACACCCTCGTCCACGAGGGCGGGAAGTGGCACAGCGACTTCGGCGTGCACGTCAACGCCACCGAGTCCTACCCCGCCGCCCGCGCCTTCTCCGAGAAACTCGTCGACAAGAACAACAAGCAGTGGGACTGGCTCGACCAGAGCTACCGCATCGACCAGCGCCGCGACCTGGTCTCCGGAGACATCATCCGGCGCTTCGCCGACCTGCGCGCCGAGACCGACCCGGCACTCGACACCCTCTACATCGACGTCTTCCGCGAGTCCGGCTGGACCTCCGACCGCCTCCAGCGGGCCCTGCGCGACCAGGGCTGGACCATCACCACCGAGTGGGGCCACGGCTTCGAACGCTCGGCGGTCTGGTCGCACTGGGCCACCGAGACCGACTACGGCGGCGACACCTCGCGCGGCATCAACTCCCGCCTGATCCGCTTCGTCCGCAACCACCAGAAGGACGTCTTCGCCGACAAGTGGCCGACCCTCCTCGGCATCGCCCGCATGGGCAACTTCACCGGCTGGATCGGCAAAACCGACTGGCACGCCTTCTACGACCTCATCTGGACCCACTCCCTGCCCGCCAAGTACCTCCAGGCCTACCCCATCAAGACATGGGACGAGCACGAGATCACCTTCCTCGGCCCCACCCGGACCACCGTCTCCGACGCCCACGAAGGCAAGCGGCGCATCACCACCGACGGACGCGTCGTCTACGAAGCGGGCCGCTACCTCCTGCCCTGGGAGCCCCGCAAGGCCACCGATCCCGCCAAGCTCTACCACTACAACCCCTCCGGCGGAACCAGCACCTGGCGCCTTCCGCGAGCGTGGGCGGGCCGCTCCCGCGTCGCCCTGTACCGGCTCACCGACCAGGGCAGGGTCTTCGCGTCATACGTCCCCGTGCGCGGCGGCAAGGTCACCCTTAACGCCGAGCCGAAGCAGCCCTACGTCCTCTACCGCGAGCGCGCCGCCGCCCTGCCCGACCCGAAGTGGGGCCAGGGCACACCGCTGCACGACCCGGGCTTCCACTCCGGCTCCCTGAAGGGATGGCGGGTCAGCGGGCCCGCCACCGTGCAGCGCAGCGCCCTCGGCGACTACGAACTGGTCATCGGCGCGGGCGGCGCCGCCTCCGTCGGACAGCGCCTCGCCCGCCTCAAGGCCGGCACGTACGTGGCGTCCGTGCAGGTCGAGGTCGGCGAGAAGGCGGGGGAGCGGCGCACGGCGTCCCTGGAGGTGCGCACCGCCGACGGTGTCACCGCCGCCAACCACACCGACACCTCCACGGCCGAGAACTACGTCGCCGCCGACCGCAAGCACGGCACCCGCTTCCAGCGCATGTTCACCCGCTTCACCGTCCCCGAGGGCGGCGGCACCGCCGAACTGACACTGCGCGCGGCGGCGGGCCACGCGCGCGTGCGCTTCGACAACGTACGCGTGGTCACCGCCCAGCCCCCGGCGAAGCGGCCCCGCGGCACCCTCGTCCACGAGGACTTCGAGCACGTCCCGCAGGGCTGGGGCCCCTTCGTGAAGGGCGACGCGGGCGGCGCCACCGACCCGCGCACCCACATCGCCCAGCGCCACGCCCCATACACACAGCGCGGCTGGAACGGCAAGGCCATCGACGACGTCATCGACGGCGGCAACTCCCTGAAGTCACGCGGCGAGAACACCGGCCTCGTCTACCGCACGGTGCCGCACACCGTCCGCTTCACGCCGGGCAGGCGCTACCGCGTCTCCTTCCGGTACGAGAACGAGAAGGCGGGCCAGTACGCCTGGATCACCGCCGTCGACGAACCCGCACCCCGCGAGACGGACCGCAAGGACCTCCCCGCCGCCACCGAACCCACCGCCCTCACCTACGAGTTCACCGCCCCCGCCGACGGCGAGGCCTGGGTGGGTCTGCGCAAGACCGGCGGCGACGGCGAGGCGGAGTTCGTGCTCGACGCCTTCGAGGTGACCGAGGTCTGAGCGAGCGGAGGGGGCGCGGTCCCGGGGGCAACTCAGGACAGCGTGACCGCCGCCCCCGGGGCCGCCCCCTCCAGCTCCAGCACCCACACCTCATTGGCGCCGCCCCGCAGCACCGGCCCCGGCACGTACAGCGACCGCTGCGGGCCGACCGACCAGTAGCGGCCCAGATTGAAGCCGTTCAGCCACACGAAGCCCCGGGTCCAGCCGGGCAGTTCGAGGGTGGCGTCACCAGCGGCGCCGATCTCGACCGCGCCGCGGTACAGGCCGGGCCGCCCCTCCCCGGCGCCGGCCGCGGGCACCCCCCGTACCGCCGACGGCACATCGAACGCGTCGAGCCGCAGCCCCCGCGCCCGCACCCCGTGCAGATACTGCCGCTCATGCAGGATCCCGCCCGTGATCCCCTTGGTCTCACCCGTGCGCGGCCCGTAGTTGACCCGGCCCAGCGACTCCACCCACAGCTCCACGCGCGCGTGCCCCGCCACCGGGGTCTCCAGCACGGGCTCGTCCTCGGTCAGGACCCCGGCCCGCTCCCCGTCCACGTACACCACCGCCAGATCCCGCAGCCCCCGCACACGCAACGGGTAGGGCCGGCGCGGGCCCGGCACCGTCACGGCGTAGCGCACCAGGCCCCGGTCCACGTCCAGCTCCTCGAAGGCGGGCGGCACGGCGTGCTCGGTCTCCGGGGTGCCGAGACACTCCAGGACCGTGTCCAGCGGCGCCCACTCCGGGAGCGCCGCCGTGGCGGGGGAGCCGAGCACGGGCGGGGGCGGGGGCGGCTCGGGCAGGGGCCCGCCCGCGTACGGGGCGAGGACCTCGCGGAAGCGCCAGAACTTCGCGGTGGGGCGGCCGTACTCGTCGATGGGCGCGTCGTAGTCGTACGACGTGACGTCCGGCTCCAGCGGCCCCTCGTGCAGCGCGCCACCCCGGTTGGCGCCCGCCCAGCCCGCGAAGTTCGTGCCGCCGTGCGCCATGTAGAGGTTCACCGACGCCCCGCACTCCAGGATCTCCCGCAGCGCCGCCGCGGCGTCGTCCGCGTCCCGTACGACATGCTCCGCGCCCCAGTGATCGAACCAGCCGCACCAGAACTCCATGCACATCAGCGGCCCCACGGGGCGGTGCGCCCGCAGCGTCCCGAACCCGGCGCGCGCCGCCGAACCGAAGTTGGCCGTCGCCAGGACTCCGGGGATCGAACCGCCGGTCAGCATGTGATCCTCGGGCCCGTCCGAGGTGAACAGCGGCACCCGCACACCCTCACCGCGCAGCAGTTCGGCCAGGCGGCGCAGATACACCTGGTCCGAGCCGTAGCTCCCGTACTCGTTCTCGACCTGCACCATGATCACGGGGCCGCCCTCGGCGCCACCGTGCTGGCGCGGCACGACCTCCCGCAGCAGCCGGTGGAACCAGCGCTCCACCTGCGCCAGGAACTCCCCGTCACGGGTACGCGCGCGTGCCCCGAGCGGCCCCGTCAGCCAGTGCGGCAGCCCGCCGTTCTCCCACTCCGCGCAGATGTAGGGGCCCGGCCTGACGATCGCCCACAGGCCCGCCGCGTGCGCCGCGTCCAGGAAACGGCCGAGCGCCGCCACGTCACGGAACACGCCCGGCCGCGGCTCGTGCCGGTTCCACGGGACGTACGTCTCCACACAGTTGAGGCCCATCGCCCGCAGCATCGCCAGGCGGTGCCCCCACTGCTCCTCATGCACCCGGAAGTAGTGCAGCGCGCCGGAGAGCACACGGACCGGCCGCCCGTCCAGCTCGAAATCGTCCTCGCCGACCCTGAACCCGTCCATCGTGTCCTCCCGCTCACCCGCCGCCCGCCCACGATCACCTCTGGCGGGCGGCGGGGTCCATGGACAAAGATCGGGTCCGGTTGGACGCAGCGCGACGCGGCGGCCGGGCCCCGGACCCGGCCCGCACCGGAAGGGGCACGCGGATGTACCACACGTGGATGCGGTATTTCACACCCAGCCCGGCCCACCACAAGCTCGGCCTCGCCTGCCTCGGCGTCGGCCTCCAGCACGGCCTCCTGCCGACCGTCGGCCCCCGCACCCTCGACCACCACGTCGCCGTCGTCATCAGCGCGGGCGGCGGCTGGTTCCGCGGACCCGACGGACGGCGCACGACGGTCACCGCACCAGCCCTGATCTGGCTCACGCCGGGCGTACGCCACCACTACGGGCCCGACCCCGACACCGGCTGGGACGAATGCTTCGTCGACTTCACCGGCCCCGCCACCACGACGTACACCGAACTCGGCTACATCGAACCCACCCGCCCCGTCGTGCCCCTCTCCGACGCGGCGGGCGCCCGCGCCACCGTCGGCCGCATCGCCCGCGCCGCCCGGCGCGGCAACCCCCTCCTCGAAGTCGAGACCGGCGCCGCCGTCCACGAACTCCTCGTCGCCCTGCGCCGCGCCCGCGCCGACATCGCCCCCGACGGCGACCCCGTCCTCCAGGCCCTCGCCCGCGACGCCTTCCGGCCCCTGTCCGTCGCCGAACACGCCGCCCGGCACGGCATGACCCCCGCCGAACTGCGCACCGCCGTACGCCGCGGCGCCGGATGCAGCCCCAAGGACTACCTCCTCGGCATCCGCCTCGGCCGCGCCAAGGAACTCCTCGCCGCCACGGAGCTGCCCGTCGCCGCCGTCGCCCGCCGGGTCGGCTACGACGACCCCGCCTACTTCTCCCGCCTGTTCACCCGCCGCGTCGGCATGGCCCCGGTCCGTTTCCGTGCGCGGCAGGGGCGCGCGGTGCCCGGTGGCTGGTCGCGTCAGGTCCCGGGTCCTGATGACCCGCCGATGCTGCGTTCTCCCTCCGGGGAGGGTGCGGGGCCGGTCGTGTAGGACCGTCGACGCGGGAGGGGCCTGGCCTCGTGCTCCTCCACCCTCCCGCCGCGTCGGCTATGACGACCCCGCCTGTTCACCCGCCGCGTCGGCACGGCCCCGGTCCGTTTCCGTGCGCGGCAGGGGCGCGCGCGGTGCCCGGTGGCTGGTCGCGTCAGGTCCCGGATCCTGATGACCCGCCGATGCTGCGTTCTCCCTCCGGGGAGGGTGCGGGGCCGGGCGTGTAGGACCGTCGACGCGGGAGGGACTTGGCCTCGTGCTCCTCCATCCTCCCGCCGCGTCGGAGCGGCGACGTAGGCTCATGGACCATGACCACCAGCCACACCAACGACGCGAACGGCCCGAACGGCGCGGAGGACGCGGAGGGCACGCCGGGCGCGGACGAGGCCGTGCGCGCCGAGCTGTCCCGTCTGCGCGACAGCATCGACAACATCGACGCCGCCGTCGTCCACATGCTCGCCGAACGCTTCAAGTGCACCCAGCAGGTCGGCCACCTCAAGGCCAACCACCAGCTGCCGCCCGCCGACCCGGCCCGCGAGGCCCACCAGATCGCCCGGCTGCGCCAGCTCGCCGAGAGCGCCAAACTCGACCCCGCCTTCGCCGAGAAACTGCTCAACTTCATCATCGCCGAGGTGATCCGCCACCACGAGACGATCGCCAAATCGTCCTGACGCCCGCACCAGGGCGGCGCCCGCCGCCCTCACCTTCACCCATGCCGCCACGATCGGGCAGCATGGGCCCATGCCCGTACTGACGCGCGACGAAGCGCAGACCCGAGCCCAGCTCATCGACGTCCACCGGTACACCGTCGAACTCGACCTGACCCGCGCGGCCGACCCCGCCGGCGAGACCTTCGACTCGCGCACCACCATCCGGTTCAGCGCCCGCACCGACGGCGCCACCTTCGTCGAGCTCAAGCCCGCCGAGCTGCGCTCCGTCACCCTCGACGGGCACCCCCTCGACCTCACCGCCCCGGCGGGCCTCACCGGCAACCGCCTCGCGCTCGACGGGCTCACCGCGGGCGAGCACGAACTGCGCGTGGACGCCGCGATGCGCTACTCCCGCACCGGCGAGGGCATGCACCGCTTCACCGACCCCAGCGACGGCGAGACGTACACGTACACGCAGCTGTTCATGGACGACGTGCAGCGCGTCTTCGCCGCCTTCGACCAGCCCGACCTGAAGGCCGTCTTCGAGCTGACCGTCACCGCCCCCGAAGGCTGGACCGTCCTCGCCAACGGCGTCACCGAACACCTCGGCGACGGCACCTGGCGGGCCGCCGCCACCCCCCGCATCCCCACCTACCTCGCCGCCGTCGCCGCCGGCCCCTTCCACTCGGTGCGCACCGAACACCGCGGACTGCCCTTCGGCCTCCACTGCCGCCGCTCCCTCGCCCCCTTCCTGGACGCCGACGCCGACGAAATCCTCGACGTCACCCGCGCCTGCTTCGACCGCTACCACGAGAAGTTCGACGAGCCCTACCCCTTCGACTCCTACGACCAGGCGTTCGTCCCCGAGTTCAACGCCGGCGCGATGGAGAACCCCGGCCTCGTCACCTTCCGCGACGAATACGTCTTCCGCTCCGCCGTCACCGACACCGAACGCCAGTCCCGCGCCATGGTCATCGCCCACGAGATGGCCCACATGTGGTTCGGCGACCTCGTCACCCTCGCCTGGTGGGACGACATCTGGCTCAACGAGTCCTTCGCCGAGTACATGGGCTTCCAGACCACCGCCGAAGCCACCCGCTTCACCGACCCCTGGACGGACTTCGGCGTCGCCCGCAAATCCTGGGGGTACGACGCCGACCAGCGCCCCTCCACCCACCCCGTCGCCCCCGCCCCCGACGCCGTCCCCGACACCGCGTCCGCGCTGCTCAACTTCGACGGCATCTCCTACGCCAAGGGCGCCAGCGCCCTGCGCCAGCTCGTCGCCTGGCTCGGCGAGAAGGACTTCCTCGCCGGCATCAACACCCACTTCGCGCGGCACAAGTTCGCCAACGCCACCCTCGCCGACTTCATCGACTCCCTCGCCCACGCCACCGACCGCGACGTGCACGCCTGGGCCGAGGCCTGGCTGCGCACCACGGGCGTCGACACCCTCACCTCGAAGGTCGCGCACGCCGGACGCGAGTGGACACTCACCCTCGACGGCGGCACGCACCCCGACGGAGCCGGCCGCCCCCACCGCGTCGCCGTCGGCGTCTACGACCGCGACCTCGCCGGCGGCCGCGGCCTCGTCCTGCGCGAACGGTACGAGACCGACGTCCCGTCCACCGAACCCCCCACCACCCGCGACGGCGGCCGACCCGCCCTGATCGTCCCCAACGACCAGGACCTCACCTACGCCAAGATCCGCCTCGACGACGTCTCCCTGGAGACCGCGCTGCGCGACCTCTCCGGCGTCCCGGACGCCCTCACCCGCGCCGTCCTGTGGAACAGCCTGCGCGACATGGTCCGCGACGGCGAACTCGACGGCGGCTCCTACCTCACCACCGCCCTCGCCCACCTCCCCGAGGAGACCGACCTCGCCCTCGTCCAAGGCGTCCTCACCTTCGCCACCGCCCACATCGCCGACCGCTACACCGGCCCCGACGAGCGGCCCGCGGCCCTCGCCACCCTCCGCGAACTCTGCCGCGACCTCATCCGGCGCACCGAGGACGGCTCGAACCCGGGACTCCGCCTCACCGCCGTCCGCGCCGCCATCGACGTCGCCACCCAGCCGGGCCCCCTCCACGCCTGGCTGACCGAAGGCACCGTGCCCGGCGGCCCCGAACTCGACCCGGAGCTGCGCTGGCGCGTCCTCGCCCGGCTCGCCGTGCTCGACGCCACCGACGAGACGGCCATCGCCGCCGAACTCACCCGGGACCCGAGCGCCACCGGCCAGGAGGGCGCCGCCCGCTGCCGGGCCGCGCTGCCCGACGCCGCGGCCAAGCACGCCGCCTGGGAGGCGATGTTCGCCACCGACGAACTGTCCAACTACCTCCTCAAGGCCACCGCCCAGGGCTTCTGGCAGCCCGAACAGGCCGACCTCCTCAAGGAGTACGTCCCGCGCTACTACGAGGACGCCGTCGCCGTGGCGGCCCGGCGCGGCCCCGCCATCGCCGGCGTCCTGGGCCAGTGGGCCTTCCCCACGCCGTTCGTCGACACCGAGACACTGCGACTGGGCGAGCGGTGCCTGCGCGACGCCGACCCGATCCCCGCGCTGCGCCGCAGGCTGGCCGACCAACTCGACGACCTCGCACGGGCGTTGCGGGTGCGCCGAAGCGCCGGCACGGCCTGACCCGGGACGCGGGGCGCAGGTCCCACGGCCTGCACCCCTTGGTCCCCACCGACGATCCGGCCCCGGCGGACCCGGCCTGCGCTCACCCGAGAGCCGGGCCGGACCCGCCGGTACGGCAGCGTCCCCCGGACCAGAAGGACCCCCGGTGGCCGCCGCGCCCCCTGCGACCGTCGTCACCAAAGCCACCGGAGCCACCGGAGCCACCAGAAACGTCGGCCGCGCCCTCGTGGACCAGCTCACCGCCGAGGGAACCCCGGTACGCGCCTTCACCCGAACCCCCGAACCCCCGAGCGCGCCGGACTCCCCGAGACGGTGGACGTCAGCCGCCTCGACCTCTCCGCCGACCGGGCCGGGCCCGCCGACCTCACCCCGCTCCTCAAGGGCGCCACGGGCCTCTTCGTGCACCTCCAGACCGTCGGCGCCCACGCCGCCGCCCTCCTCGAAGCGGCCCGCGCGGGCGGCGTCCGCCACGCCACCGCCCTCTCCTCCGGCATCATCCAGGACGGCGCCGACACCACCCACCCCATCCACACAGCCCACGATCCACACCGCCCACGCCCTCCGGTGGGCGCCGCAGATCCGTGCCGGCGACACCGTCCGCGGCCCCTTCGGCGGCGCGGCCACCGCCCCCATCCACGGCGGGGAGCAGCTGAGGCGGGACGTGCGGGAAGGTCCTCGCCCCCTGCGCCGAAGCGGTCGGCACCGAACCGGAGATCACCACCACGGTGCAGACAGTCACCGGGAAGCCGGCCCGCACGTTCGCCCAGTGGGCCGCGGGCCATGAGGCCGACTTCCGGTTGTGAGGAGTGGCCCCACTTAGCACCCCCACCCCACCAACACCCCCTCTCCGCACCGCCGTACCACTTTCGGGTTCGGATCGCCGCGCTCCCCCCGCGCGGCGCCCACACGACGTACAGGCTGGTGTTCCCGTACGCGCGTACCCGAAGGAACCCCCATGAGCACCCCGCCGCCCCTCGCCGGAGGCACCCACGGCCCCGACGCCCTGCGGCCCCTGCTCGCCGCCGCCCTCGACGCCCTGCGCGACGGGGCGGCCGCCCGCCGCGGCCCGCTCCCCTCGCGCGGTCGAGCGCAGCGCCGA